>CAOMFZ010000107.1 GCA_948482415.1 uncultured Mailhella sp. | reverse complement strand
TGCGCACGGTGCTTGATTTAGTGGCTTTTGGTACACTTTCTGACATGGTTCCATTAATTGAACAAAACCGTATACTTGTAAAAAATGGCATGCTTTTGCTCAATGATGCCAAGCGCTTAGGTTTTGCAGCTTTAAAGCATATTTCCAAAATGAACAGCAAAGATTTGCTTTCAACTCGGCAGATAGTTTTTGCTCTTGCGCCAAGAATAAATGCAGCAGGACGCATGGCAGAAGCATCAATGGCTGTCAAGCTTTTCATGTCCAAGGATATTGAAGAAGTAAAACAAATTGCCGCAACCCTTGATAA
Organism: uncultured Mailhella sp.; assembly: GCA_948482415.1. GTDB lineage: Bacteria > Desulfobacterota > Desulfovibrionia > Desulfovibrionales > Desulfovibrionaceae > Taurinivorans. The sequence continues at coordinate 7,402 of CAOMFZ010000107.1, read as the reverse complement.
ATATAATGAAGACCGCAAGCAGGAAGAAAAGGAAATGATTATCGAGGCGCTGGAACAAGCCGGCAAGCAGGAAGATCTGCCGGCGATTTTTGTGGCAAAAGAAGAATGGAATCAGGGCATTGTGGGGATTATTGCCTCCCGTTTAGTGGAAAAATATTATAAACCTGCTTTTGTTTTCTGCAAAGACGGCAATATGTGGAAAGCTTCTGCGCGCAGTATTGAACGTATTCATTTACATGATGCGTTGGCGCATTGTGCTGAATATTTAGACAGTTTTGGCGGACATCAAATGGCAGCGGGCGTCCGTGTTGAAGAGAAAAATTTTAAAGCTTTTCAGGAAAGTTTTTGTGCGTATTTGAGAAAAGAATACGGCGGCAATGCTTTTGAAGAAGTAGTGTACTATGACGGTGAACTTTCCTTAAATGAAGCTGTGGATTATCGCTTTAAAAAGGAAATTTCTTCTTTGCAGCCTTTTGGGATTTCCAATAAAGAGCCTGTTTTTCTTTCTCCGGAGCTTACCATTAAACAAGTCTGGCTATATGGGTATTTAAAAAATCATATTCGGCTGACCTTGTTTGATGAAAGCAGCAAAACAACCGTGCAGGTAAAAATGTGGGGACAAGCCCAGAATTTCCCGGAAAATATTGTGGGAAAGCGTATGCGTGTTTTGTTTGTGTTAAATCTTGATACACACTCTAATTTAGAAGAACCCATCAAAATAAAATACTGGAATTTTATTGATTAAAATTGTTATGACAATCTGAATTTATTTTAAAAGGGAAATCCATGTTCGAAGATTTGCCGGAATTACACAGGAAAGACAGACAGCTGCCTTTAGAAGCCTGCAAAGAAATTTTGCACAGTGCCGAATATATGGTCATGGCAACGGTCGGCAAGGATTTTGTTCCATATGCCGTGCCCCTTTCCTTTGTTTATTTTGAGGATAAAATTTATTTTCACAGCGGTATGCACAAAGGTCACAGAGCGGGTAATTTAGGGGAAAATCCCTATTGTTCCCTTGCTGTTGTGGGCAAAACACAGCCTGTGTATACAAAGAATTTTACAACCTGGTATGAAAGTGTGGTCGTCTTTGGCAATGTGAGTGAAGTGATTGATACTGTAAGGAAAAAAGCTGTTCTTTTTGCTTTGGCAGAGAAATATTTGCCGGAGCATATGCATAATGCGGAAAAAGATATTACCGCGTCTTTGGCACGGACGGCTGTGTATGAAATTTCTCTTGATAAAATAACAGGAAAAGCAAAACAGGCGAAGAAAGAGAATTGATATTAGAGCATTTCCAATAAATCTTGAGAATTTTGCAGGGGAAAAACTTTTAGTAAAAGTTTCTTCCCCTGCACCCCTTTACAAAACTTTTTAAAATAAATTTCCCAGAACAGCAAGAAACGTCATAATAAACAAAACCGTTATAGACAACGTCTATAACGGTTTTGCATGTAGGGGGTTTGGGGGAGCGGTAGCCGTTGTCAACTTGTTGGCTTACGGATAGCGACAGCAGAGATAATAATTCCCCCCAAAGAAAATAAATTGCAATTATTTCCGGAAAGGCTCTAATTTTTGCTTTGTGCATTGATAATAGTATCAAAAAATGCTTGAAAATTTTTGCAGTCTTCGTCATTGGGGTGCTTTTGCCCTTCTGAAAGTCTTGCTTTACGTTCTGTTGTCATGGGGTGTTTTAGGCTGGGATTTGTAAGTTTTTGTTGATAGCGTTTTTTTTCTAATTTGCCTAAACATAAAAAACTGCCAAGTATGGTGTTCTCTTTTAAATAATTTCGTGCCCGTTCGAGAACTTTTTTGGCATGTTCCGAATGGGGATAGGCAGAGAGTGTGCCAAAGAGGGCAATTTTTTTTCCTTTCAATGCTCGCATAACGCGTATAATTCTTGGATCCGGCGCCCCGCGGTAAACCCAAAAGCCCAGAAAAATAATGTCATAATCAAGATTAACAGGGAAAGGATAGATTGGCAAAATCGTAAGCTTATGTTCCGAGCTTTTGAGACTTTGTGCCAGATATTCAGTGTTTCCTGTTACGCTTGAATAGAGAATAAGAATTTTCATGCAGACTTTTTAGCAAAAAAATAAATTTTTGCAAGTTTTTGTAATTATATAAAATAATTATCTTTTATTTGCATATAAAAATTGAAGAATGAAAAATTTTTATACTCTTTTGTATAAAAGCCAGGCAGATGCGTTTAATGTTTTCTAACTTGACGAAAAAACAGGAAACGGTTATAAGAAAGAAATATTATATACTATGAGGTGATAGTATGAATTGGATGCAAATGGGGGAAACAATCCACAGTCCTGCTCCTTGGGATTTGCCGTTATGGGATCCCTCACATGTTGTATTTTTTGGGGTGCTTTATGCTGTGCTTATAGCTCTTGGCGTTGGTTTATCCCTTGTATTTCGCGGTGCAATGAAAGATATGAAAAAAGAAGAACAGGGCAGCAGTCATTAAAATTTAAAAATTTTAATTTAATCTTGTCTTTTTTTTAATAATTATATATACTTTTTATTCACTCATTTAATGAGTGCATGTGTCATGTTAAATAAAGGGACGTATATTCCTTTTTGACACAATATACCCAAAAAGGTGGTGATTTTAGTGCCAGGAGTATTTTTAAACGAAGACGAATATAATTTCGATCTTGCTTTGCGTCGCTTTAAAAAACAAGTCGAAAAAGCTGGTATTCTTTCAGAAATGAAGAAACGCCAACACTTTGAAAAACCAAGCGTTATGCGTAAAAAGAAAAAGGCTGCTGCTCGCAAGCGCCTTATGAAAAAAATGCGCAAAATCAACATGGCATAATTGATTATTATACCTTTTGGTATTGATACATTAAGCTAAAGTAAACCGGAAGTCGTATACATTGATTTCCGGTTTACTCACTTTATATTCTGTAAGTATTTTGAAAGAAAAGGGAAATTTTATGAGTATTGCTGAAAAAGTCGAGAAGGATTATTTGGAAGCGTATAAGGGCAAAGAAAAAGTTCGTTTAGAAACTCTGCGTCTTTTGAAAACTGCTGCAAAAAACAGACAAGTTGAATTAAAGCAATCTCTTGTACCTCTTTCTGATGAAGAATATATGACAGTTTTGCTCCGTCAGGTAAAGCAGCGTCAGGAATCTATTGAAATATACAGAAGTGCCGGCAGAAATGAACTGGCAGACAAAGAACAGGCTGAATTAGAAATTTTGCAGGAATATTTGCCTAAGCAATTAACAAATGAAGAAATTAATGCTGTCATAGAAAAAGCCTGTGAACCTTTCCTTGCTGAAGGCATGAAAGCCATGGGCAAGGTGATTAAATCCATTATGGATCAATATAAAGGGCAGGTTGACGGCAAATTTGTCAGTGAAACAGTTAAGGCGCGCTTGCAAAAAGGATAATTATATAAGTACGTTATTCCATGGATGACTTTAGTTTACAGGCTTTAGAGTTTTCTAAAATTTTACAGTATGTCGCTGCATTTTGCCGTTCTGAAGCAGGCAAAAATGCTGTTCTGAACTTGCGTCCTTTTTCCTCTTTAGCAGAAGTTGAACATTTTCAACAGATTTTTGATGAATACCGGTTATGGAAAACAAAGGGCGAGTTTTTGCTTCATGATTTTCCTGATGTCAGTCCTTTTCTGGAAAAAATTACCGAGCAGCGTTTTAATCCTGATAATGATGATTTTTGGGCAATGCGGGAAGTTTTGAAACTCGCAAAATCAGCCTATGCTTCTGTCCATGCTTTTGAAAATGAACTTCCCCTGCTTGCCGGTGAATATGATTTTTTGTTTCCTGAAAAAAGTTATTCTGCGCTCATGCGCTGTATTGCTGATGACGCAAGTTTCAAAGATGAAAGCAGTCCGGCTCTTTTGCTTATCCGGGGTGAACTGCGGTCTCTGCATCAAAGCTGTCTTCGTAAAGTAAAAGATTTTTGTGAGCAGTATAATATCGGGCATTATTTGCAGGACGATTATATGACCATTGTGGGTGACCGCTATGTTTTGCCTTTAAAAGCTAATTTTAAAGGACGACTGCAAGGTATTATCCATGATTATTCCCGCACAGGCGAAACCTTGTATTTTGAACCCATGTTTCTGGTGGAACTCAATAACCGTTTGCAGGAGCTCAAGCAGGAAGAACGCGAAGAAATCAATAAAATTATTCTTTTGCTTATAGATTTATTTTTGCAGGAAGAAGAGGGATTAAAAAATGCCTGGAAATTCCTTGTGCTGCTGGATGTGAATGAAGCAAAATGCGGACTTTCTTCTGCCTATATTGCCAAACATAAAAAAAATCAGGGAGTTGAGGGTTATTGCGTTTCTTTTGGACATACACTTTCACTTATGCATGCCTATCATCCTTTGCTTCTTTTGGAAAACAACAAGCAAAAATCCATGGCGGCAGTACAGCCTATTGATTTGGTTTTTCGTCAGCAGGATAAAGTACTTGTTATCAGCGGGGGCAATTCAGGCGGGAAAACCGTTGCTTTGAAAACTCTTGGGCTTATTGGACTTATGAGTTTGACAGCGTTGCCTGTGCCTGTGGCAAAGGGTTCCGGTATTTTATTTTGGCGGCGTATTCATGCGTTTATTGGTGATGAACAAAGCCTTGATGACCATGTATCCACGTTTACCGGACAAATTCGTCATTTAGCCAATATTTGGGACGAACTCGACAGTTCCCATTTGCTCCTTTTAGATGAATTTGGTGCAGGCACTGACCCCTCACAAGGGGCGGCTTTGGCACAGGCTGTGCTGGACGGTATTTTGGAAAAACGCTGTTATGCTGTGAGCGCAACCCATTTTCCTGCTTTGAAAACCTATGCTCTTACCAATACAGGCGTGCGTGCTGCGTCTGTGTTATTTGATGAAAATAATAAAAAGCCTTTGTATAAACTTGCGTATGATCAGGTCGGTGCAAGCAAGGCTCTCGATGTGGCTCGGGAACATGGACTTTCTGAAGACATTTTAGCCAAAGCTTCTCATTATTTGCTTGTGGATACCAAAGAACAGGACATGGTGATTACCAAGCTCAATGCTGTTGCTGTGGAACGGGAAAAAGAGCTTGAGCATTTGCGCAGAGAATTGCAGAAGACCAGACAAAAGCGGGAGCAGTTACAGGAAAAATACGAAAAAGAAGTGCAGGCATTGCAAAAGGAATTCAGAGATAAATCTCAGGAACTTATGCGTGCATGGAAAGCAGAAAAAATTTCTGCCAAAGAAGCCATGAAAAAGCTTGGACAAATTCGTACAGAACTGGGTAAAAACGAAGCAGAAAAAGAAGAATTTGTTCCGGTTGAAGAAAATGCCCTGAAAATTGGCATTGAGGTTTTGCACAGACCGTGGAATAAAAAGGCCATGGTGCAGGAAATTGACAGCAAAGCCAAAAAAGTCAAAATAAATTTGGGCGGTGTTTCTCTATGGGCATCATTCAATGATGTTGAAATAACTGGAAATTCTGCAAAACAAACGAGCAAGGGAAGCGTAACGCAAAATATTTCTCAAAATAAATCCGGTTTTACCCTTGACTTGAGGGGAAAACGTGCTGATTTAGCTATTGCAGAATTACATCAGTTTTTAGACAATGCTCTTTTGGCTAATTACGATACTGTGGAAATTATCCATGGCCGCGGCACAGGGGCGTTGCGTAAAGCTGTTCATGAGGTTTTGAAAGGTTACAGCGCTATTGAAAGTTTTTCTTTGGCAACAGAGGAAAACGGCGGTGACGGTATGACAGTGGCAACATTTCGCTAAAAGGAAAACAAATGGCAAGAACTTCCCGTGATGCTATTGCTGAAATTAAAGCGAAATTGAGTATGGTGGATCTGGCTCGGCGCTATGTGGAACTGCGCCCCATGGGCAACAGGCTTGTGGCTCCTTGTCCTTTTCATCAGGAAACAAAGCCCTCATTTTCAATAAATGCTGATGAGGGAACGTATTATTGTTTCGGCTGTCAGGCTGCCGGCGATATTTTTGACTTTTACGGCCGCATGAATGGTATGGATTTTCGGGAAAGTCTGGAAGCGCTTGCCGAAGAAACAGGCGTGGAGTTGCCAAAATTTCAAAAAGGAGATGTTTTTGCTCCCAGGCAGGTGTCTCATAAACAGGAAATGATGAAAATGCATGAAATTGCAGCCCATCATTTCAAACAAAATTTACAAAAAAGTGATATTGTCAGGAAATATATAGAGGAACGGCAAATAGCCCCTGAAATTGCGGAACGGTTTGGGCTTGGTTTTAGTTCTGATGCCTGGCAGGCACTTGCAGATATATTTAAGCGTTCCGGCTTCAATCTCGATATTGGGGTGGAATGCGGTTTGCTTTTGAAAAGTAAAAATGGACGCTATTATGACAGGTTTCGCAACAGGCTGATGTTTCCTATCCGAGACGTAAACGGGCGTACCATTGCTTTTGGCGGACGTGTTATTCCCGCGCTTGATGACGGTGAGAGTGCAAAGTATTTGAATACAAACGGCACTCCCATTTATAAAAAAAGCCAGCAGCTTTTTGGGCTTGATGTGGCACGGCGCAGTGTGACAGCGCAAAAAAGTATTATGATAACGGAAGGATACATGGATATTTTAACCCTGTGCCAGTTCGGTTATACCAATGCTGTGGCTTGCCTTGGCACCAGCTTTCCTGAAGAGCAGGTAAAGCGTATTACCGAGCTTTCCAAAAATGTGGAATTGCTTTTTGACGGTGATAATCCTGGGCGTGAAGCAGCATTTAAAGCGTGCGGCAAATTGCTGGTTAAAGGCATTAGCTGCAAGGTTGTTCTTTTTCCGCCGGAAGATGATATTGACAGTCTTCTCAAGAAAAAGGGAAAAGAGGTCTTTGAAAATTTAAGAGAAAAGAGTACGGAAGGCTTAAACTTTTGTATCCAAACCTTAAAAAAGCGATCCCCCAAAGATGCTGTTGAATGGTCAAGGGAGTTTCTGGGACAGATTGAAATGCCGGAACTTTTTCAGCCTATGGCAAGTAAATTAGCATTGGGACTTGGAATTGATGAAGCAGAGCTTCGCTTGGGTGTTGTTGAACAAAAAAAAGCACAAGGCACGCGTACTCAAAGTTCTCAGCCAAACGAGACAGGCAAGGCAAATACGCTCAAAAAAAAGACCATGGACGCAGATATTTTGACTGTTGCCACTCGTTATCCTCATCGCCTGCAAACCTTACAGGAAATGGGGGCTGATCTTATCCTTGAATCGCCGAAAGCAAAAGCGTATTGGGATAAGCTGCTGCAATATTCAGAAGAGGAAATTTTAGCTTTTCTGGATAATTCGGAAAAATCCTTTTGGGTTAAATGCCGCAGCGCGGATGCTCCCCCTCGGAATAATGAAGAGGGAGAACTGGAAGCCATACGTCATTTAATCCAGACAAAACAAAAAAAATCCT
>CAOMFZ010000106.1 GCA_948482415.1 uncultured Mailhella sp. | reverse complement strand
AATTTTATAATTATCTTTTGTAGTTATAAAATCAACCTGATACTAAAACAAAGCATAAAAAATAAAATTTTTAGAAAAGAATTTTTTTTATTCTTTTGTCAGCGTAACAAAAGCAATCGCCGATGTGTCGCGCTCGTGCGCGTAGGACACAAAACAGTGCGTTACACCCAGGCTGTCGGCTTTTTCTTTTGCTTTTGCAAGCAGCGTCATGGTCGGAGCCTTACCCTCGTCACGCAAAATTTCAATATGCGTCGGGGCAATGCCCTCGCTGAAGCCCGTTCCCAGCGCTTTGACACATGCTTCTTTACAGGCAAAGCGTGCCGCTGTCCATTCAGCCTGCCGTTTTTTATTTTGTGTTGGCATTTGGGCAAGCTCATTCGGTGTCAAAATTTTCCGCAGAAAAGTTTCCCCAAAACGTGCAATATTTTGTTCCACACGAGAAATAGTAACAATATCCGTACCAATGCCAATAATCATACTTTATCCTAAAAAAAACTAAAACGCATCGGGGTCCATGTAACCGGAGAAAGATTTCTCATATTCTTTGCGTTCTCTTTCTTCCATGGTTTTATAATCTGTCCAGTAATGGATAAGCTCTGCCAGCTCGCCGCTCACAGCCGCTATCAGCGTTGACATGGGATTGACAGGCATACGGTTTTTCACCTTGAAAAAGGAATAATCCGCATCGGGCTTATAGGGCAGAACGCCGCTGTGGTGCAGAGACCACATCAAATCCCCGCTTTCAACCTGATACACATAGAGCTGCATGGCAAAGCGGGAATCGCCTGCCGCTCCGCCGTCAAAATATTGATTGATAACGCCGCCAATCAAATAATCCGCGCCCTTTTCACGGGCAACAGGGAGCATATCTTCTGCACGGTAGGGCACAATATAATCATAATATTCAAGCGCGGCAAAGGTTTGCTCCGCAAGGAAACTTTCATACACAAGCCTTGACACGCCAAGAGACACAGCCTGATGATCGCGGCTGTTCTGCACCAGACCAAGGGGCACAAAAAGCGCCGTGGGTTTTCCCTCCAAGTTGGCAGTGGGGTGTACACGGGTGACAATTTCTCCCGTATAAATGCCGGCTTCCTTATACATGCGCATGCCCTGGCCAAAGTCATAATCAGCCCTGCCGCCGCGGGTGTTTACAAATTCGTCCGTACTGTCGGAAATATACCGCGCCGTACCTTTTATGGTGGAGCAGGAGCAAAGCAGTGCACACGTCAGCACGAAAAAAAGAAAAAGAAAATGCATTCTTGTATCCGTTCGTGACTGCGTACCTGCTGCCGCTTGGGCAGTCATTTCGGTATCTTTGTTATTATATTGAAATAATGTAAATTTTCCCATAATTTGCCCCATTAATTTATTGCAATTTCCGCAAAATATCAGTATAGAAGAAATGTTGCTTTCTTGACATATACTACATGCTAATATGAGAACTTGCAATAACCGTTCCAGTTTAATTTTATGGTGAATTATGAAAAAACTTTTTCTGCTTACGTTTCTGTTTTTGTGCTCCTGTACGGCGAGTGCAAATACACAAGGTATTATAAGGGTTTATGACAATACCATTTATCAGAATGTCAAGCCCATGCTCATGGCTGATTTTACCAAACACGGCATTTTGACCGAAGATTTGCCCTCTTTCAATCCTGTGGATTTATTCCAAAAAGAATGGGGACTCTTCACGGGCAGAGAACTGTACAAAAAGCTGACCCTTTCTTTCCGCTATCCCAGTAAAGAGGAAAGCAAAACATGGACTTTTGCCAGCCTCAAAGAAGATTTTACTAAAACAGACATGTACAATCACGGCTTTATTATGGAGCGCGGCCTTGAAAAAATTACTGTCAGCCTGCTGGGAGATTTGAACTGGGACGGCAATGACACGCTTGACTGGCTTGTGTACTGCCGTTTTGAGCAAAAAGCCACGACTGACGACCTTTCCAAAAATGACGCCCGCCCTGCACGCGAATATCTGGTTGTCATTACCGACAGAACGGGTGAGTACTGGCAGGCAAAACCGCTGATTATCCGCGATTTAATACTCTTTACCCATGGACAGGAAGCAACAATTTACCGCAATTTGACCGAGCAGAAGCAATTAGCACTGGAACCCAGCCTTGCCATTGATTTTGAAGCAGGACAAACCCAAATTTTAGACGCGCCAAGTACACAGGACAAGCCTGAGAAGTCAAAAAAACAGGACAAAAAAATTGAGGAAAACAATCTCAAAGAACAAAGCCTTTCTGAATAAGAAAATAAAAAATACAAGCGCTTGCTAATTTTTTGCTTTCACGCTATTTTATCAAGATAAAGGGCTTACCCAAAAATCATTGTCTGCTGGCAAGACAAGTATAAAAAATGAAGGACACACTATGAGTAATTTCGGCGGCACAGAAGACGGAAAGAAATTCCGCAAAAGTGACGGATACAGGAAAGAGGACGGACACAAAAAAGAATTTCGCAGGGACAGAAAAGAATACGGCAAAGACGACCGCGAAGAACGCCGCGGCAGAAGACATTTTTCAGAAGATGAAAAACGCCCCCGTTTTGACAAAGAAGACAGAAAATTCGACAAGCCTGATTTTAAAGATGATAAAGGCGACAGAAAGCTTCGCCGTGACCCACATAAAGATGTGCGCCGCAGTGACAGTATAAGTCCCAAGCAAGCGGATTTATTTGAAATCTGCGATTTAGACCGCGGCATTATCAAGCTTATTGCCAAACGCGCAAAAGTCATTGACCGCATGATACAATATAAATCTCTTGACGCTGTGACGGAAAAAGCAATCCGCACCTCATGGGAACAAAATACCAACAAATACTGCCCTGACCCCAAAATTGCCCGAGACCTTTTCCTGCTGGTGCAAAGCGTAAAAGCTGTTGACGAAACCGATTACGACCATGCCTATAATCTTGCGCCGCTGGCAAAGCCTGTACAGGTGAATTTACAGGCGCCTGCATCTTCTCGTTTGGCTCGTTTTTATATGATGTTGGCCGCTGCCAGCGGACAAAAAACCTGCATGAAAAATATAGCACTGACCGATTCTCTCATTGCCGCAATCAAATCCCTGAATGTGCTGGGCGGTGATTTATGGTTTGAAAATAACGGCACTGTTTTCAGCCGTGAAAGCAAGGGCCTGCAGCGCGGCTCAGATAAAATTATCCATGTGGGAAGTGATGAGCAAACGCTGTGGCTTTGCCTTGCGCTTTGTCTGGGGCTTCCCTATCACCTCAAAATTACGGGAGAAAATCAGCTCTGCAAAATTAATTTCAGTCCTGTGGCTAACTTCCTGGCAGCATTCAATGCCCGTCTGGTGCAGGTTATTCCCGCAGGCGAAGGCTTGCCTGTCCGCATTGAAGCGTCCGGCATGATTGCTGATACCATTGCCATTCCTGCCAATCTGCCCATGGATTTTGTTTTTGCCCTTATTTTGGCAGGTTCTTTCTGGGAAAGTCCTGTGCGTTTTGACATGACGGAATTTTATGCTGAATTGCAAAAAGATGACGAAAAACTGGACGCATGGAATACCGGACTCGAAGATATTATGGACTGTATCAGCCTGTGCAGTCTGCCTGTCACCATTGACAAAGACAGTATTACAGTCAAACCGCAGGCAATCAAAATGCCTGAAGAAATCACGCTTCCCTCTGATGCTGAAATCTGTACATCATTCTTCCTTCTGCCGGCGCTCACCAGCGGCACTGTCTGTCTCAAAGGGCATTGGACCCAAAAGGGACAGCAAAAGCACCTTTCTCAAATCATGGATTTTGCAGGCCTTGAATTTTCCATTGACGGCGATACTGCCACAGCAAAAGGCAATTCCGGCAATGCAAGATTTGCTGTCATTCCGCCCTGTAATGAAGCAACCGCAGCACTTTTAACCCTGTGGGCAAAAATAAACGGACAAAGCCTTTCTCTTGCGGACAAGGCTAAGGAAAATCCCATTATTGAAAGCTACCTTGCCCACCTGGGCTTTACCCCTGACCTGGAACGGGGCGAAGACCTCTATGCACCTTTCATGGCACCCACGGCGCAATGGGCTGTTGCCTATGCCCTCGGCGCCTATCTGCACCCGAGGGTAAAGCTGGTGAACCCCAATATTTTGAACGATTATTACCCATTCTTCTGGCGTATGTATAATACCCTACCTACCCCAAGTATCGACAAGGCAGAACGAAAAGATGACACACCCAAACCCAGACGAGTTATTGCCCAGGGAGTCTATGCAGACCTTCCTAAGCCAATCTCTTCCGACGACGATTAACGAACTTGAAGAAGAAATTGCGCAAATTGATGCATGGCGCAGGCTATGCACCGATTTAATCAAGGATTTCATGGCAAAGGAAGACCCGGAAAAAAAGATTTTCTTTGCACAGGAAATCCATGAACTTATCCAGCAGCGCAATATGCTGGAAACCCATAAAGAATTTAGACGAGTTCGCATTGCCCGACTCAAATACGAAGAACAAGGATTATAAATGAGTACAGATACTTCCTGCATAAACTGCGGAGCCTGCTGCAAAAAAGGCGGTCCTGCCCTGCATACCAAGGACTCCTATTTATTTGAAGAAAATATCTTGTCAATCCAAGATGTTGTTACTATTCGTGCCGGCGAGCTTGTGCGCGATGACATGAAAAACAGGCTTGTGCCCCTGCCCGGTGAACTTGTAAAAATTGCACCTGCTAAAAACGCCCGTCCTGATGACTGGACCTGCCGTTTTCTTACCGGCAATAACCGTTGTTTTCTCCATGGCAAGCACCCTGCCGAATGCCGCGCTTTTTACTGCAAGGAACCGGAAGCGCTCATGCAGTTAAGCAATGAACCGCGTCTGGAACGGGAAAAAATCTGCGAACTCATCAAGGCTCCTGCCTATTGGATTGAGCTGATTAAAACCCATGAAGAAGCTGTCAAATATGAAGAGCTGGGTCCCTGGGCACTGGAAATTGACGAGAATCCTGAAGCGCGGGCAAAATTCATTGAAAAAGTGGAATTTGACCGCTCTTTCCGTGAACTCGTCGTGGAAAAAAAGGCGGCTCCCGAAGAAGCTCTGCCTTTCCTTTTTGGGCGCCCGCTTTTGCAGACCATGGTTATGTTCCGGCTGGCGGCAAGACCCGGCGCAAATGGTATTAACATTATAAAAATGCCTGATTAGGAGATAAAATGTATATTGTAACCGGCGGAGCAGGAATGATTGGCAGTGCCGCTGTCTGGGAATTAAACCGACAGGGCATTGAAGATATTTTAGTTGTTGACAATCTTGCAAGCAAAGAAAAATGGAAAAATCTCGTTTGCCTCAAATATACGGACTATATGCACCGTGACGAATTTTTGCAGAAAATCAAAAATGATGAAATAAAAAACGTGCAGGGCATTGTGCACATGGGCGCCTGTTCCTCAACCACAGAAAAAAATGCTGACTTTTTAATGGAAAACAACCTCCATTACACACAGGAAGTGTTCCTTTTTGCCATGAGAAACGATATCCGCATGGTTAATGCCAGCAGTGCGGCAACCTACGGCGGCGGAGAACTGGGTTTTTCCACAGACATTGAAACCACGCTCAAACTCAAGCCGCTGAATATGTACGGCTATTCCAAGCACTTGTTTGATTTGTGGTGCATACGCAACAATTATCTGGATAAAGTCGTCAACCTCAAATTTTTCAATGTTTACGGTCCCAATGAATACCATAAGGACACCATGCGCAGTGTTGCCTGCAAAGCCTTTGAAGCAATTAACGAAAAAGGCTTTTTACAGCTCTTCAGCTCTGACAAGCCGGAATATTCGCATGGAGATCAGAAACGCGATTTTATTTATGTCAAAGACTGCGTCAAGGTTATCGCATGGTTTCTGCTTGAAAATCAACAAATTGGAGGCATTTTCAATGTGGGCACCGGACAGGCTCGGACTTGGAACAGCCTTGCGCATGCTGTTTTTTCCGCCATGGGCATGCCTTCCAGAATAAAATATATTCCCATGCCTGAACAACTGCGGGGCAAATACCAGTACTTTACCGAAGCCAATATGGTTTGGCTCAAAAAATATAATTATCCTTACAGCTTTACCAGCCTGGAAGACGGCGTCAAAGATTATATTCAAAACTATCTTTTGACGAATAATCCTTATTTATCATCAATCTAAAATTTTTATGAGGCTTTTATGCTTATTTCCTGTCCCAAATGCCATTTTAAACGCCATGTAGACGAAAAGCAAATTCCTGAATCTGCCACCCTTGCCACATGCCCGAAATGTCAAAACAAATTCCGCTTCCGTGACCCGGAAACAGGGGATTTTATTGCGGAAATCTGCCTTGAAACGGAACAGGAAAAAGCGAAACCAAAGGAAACAGCTGCGCAGGAAATAAGTGCCGAACCCGTCAGCCCCGAACTACCTGAAAATGCTGAACAAAACAAAACCGCAGACGAAAAGACAGCCGTTGAACAAGAAACTCCTGCCGAAGACCCCATTCCTTTAAATGAAGATAACCTAAGCCCTAAAAATAAAAACGAAGAAAATCCTCTGCATGAACCAATGCAGGGTTATGCTGAAAAACAGGCTGAACGCTATGTGATGATGACTGACGACGTGCCTTGGGAACACCCGGAACGGCACGGCTTTTTCCGCTCATTTTTCCGCACCATTGCGCGGGTTATGCTCAGCGGCAAAGAATTTTTCTCCACGATTCACAGTCAGGCTTCTTCTCTGCGTCCTGCTTCTTTTTATGCCATTATCGGGCTTGTGCAGGCGCTTGTGGGCTATTTGTCTTCCCCGAGCATGGTGGACTTTATAAAAAATGCCAATATTGACCCGCAAAAACAAATCCTCATGGAAAATCTGATGTCCGGGCAAAGCCTGACCATGCTCATTATCACTACGCCCTTTATTATGATTTTGCAGCTCTTGGTGTATACGGCTTTTGTCTATCTGGCGATACGCATCACCAATCCGGAAAAAGCAGATTTTCCGCTGACTTTGCGCATAATTGCCTATGCGTCTGCGCCCATGATTTTGTGTATTGTACCATATCTTGGCGGATTTATTGGACTTGTCTGGTTTATTTATAATATTTTCATTGGCGTCAAATATGCCCTGCGCCTTAGCTGGCAGCGGACATTCCTTGCCCTTGCACCTATTTTTATCCTGTGGTTCTTCATTGCCTTTAATCAGGCAATGGTGATTATTTCCGCCATTCAGAGTTAAATGTATTTTTTGAACAAAAAATACTTACAAAAAAGCCCTTGTTTCTTAACAAGGGCTTTATTTTGGGCTGTTATATATTTCCTGTCTTACGAAGAAAAATTGAAATTGCGGCAATAACGGTTCCGCCAATACCAATAACAATATAAGAGTTTATTATTTATCCTTATTTTGTTTTTCTGCCTTATGCACAATATAAACAGCCCCCGAAAAAACAAGCAATGCTTACGCCTTGTTTTTTCAAGGACAAGAACTTTTTAACTGATTGTAGGCTTTTTATGGCTGACGCCATGCCAACAATAATCAGTAAAAAAGCAAAAGCTCCGGCAGCAACAGATAAGGCTGTAATAAAAATCCAAACAGGCGGCATTATGCTTTCTTTTTTTCTTGGTTAATTAATTTTTCCCATTTTATGAAGAATAATTAATCCACCAGCAATAACAAGCATAATAATTAAAATAAGAGTATAAGTATACTGCACCCTATTAACAAAGTATGAAAATTAAGAGAGTATATTTCAAACAAG
>CAOMFZ010000105.1 GCA_948482415.1 uncultured Mailhella sp. | reverse complement strand
AAAAGTTTCTTCCCCTGCACCCCTTTACAAAACTTTTTAAGCTTTATGATAAAATATTCTGAATGCTATACGGAAATGCTCTAATGATAAGATGAAAAAAAGAGCAATTACTTGCCCTTTTTTATGCCTTTTTTATGCTTTTGGGTCGAATTGTAAAACCGTCGCTTTTTGTTTTGGCTTGTTTTCTTTTTTCAGTTCTTTGATCATGCCGTCAAATTCAAGATTGGTGCCTGCTTCGTCAATATCAATGAGGGCAGAAAGTTTTGAGCGCATAGCCCACTGCGTATTAAAAAGCTGATTTTTCCAACTTTTGGCTTGGATAAAGGAAAGTACAAGCACTGCTTCTTCCCAGCGGGCAGTGGGTTCAAAGTTGTTGACAATCTGGGCATATTTTTCCCATAAACTGTCTAAAGAAGCTTCATCTAAGCTGTCAAGCTGTCTGGCTAATTTTAAAAGTAATTGTTCCATAATCGTCTACTTTATTTTTATTGCAACAAGTATAAAGCGAAGTTATGCAAAGAGCAAGAAAAAAAAGCGCTGGAGTAATTTTTGTTTATTATGTCATTTCTTGATGTTCTTGGGAAAATTTATTTTAAAAAGTTTTGTAAAGGGGTGCAGGGGAAGAAACTTTTACAAAAGTTTTTCCCCTGCAAAATTCTCAAGAATTATCGGAAATGCTCTAGTTTCTCTTGAGTTCCAAAGCCCGCTGCAGCATGGTATCAACTGTCTGCAAGCTCTTGCTGTTGGATTGGAAACCACGCTGCAAAACAATCATATTTGCCATTTCACTGGCTATATCAACATTTGAGGTTTCAAGGGTTTGGGAGATAATATCGCCGTAGTTTTCTGTACCCGCTGTACCAAATTCAACTTGTCCGGCTTCGCTCGTATGCTGATAAAGGTTATTGCCTGCGCGGTATAAACCGTCTTCACTGGTAAAGCGGGCAAGGGGGATTTGGTATAAATCATGGCTTTGACCGTTGGTATAGGAAAGCTGCACAATGCCGTTTTCATCGACAAACATATTTTGCAGTTCGCCTCTTGTATACCCGTCCTGACTAAGGTTCTTCAAAGAGGAATTTGTGCGCAGTGCTGTGGTGGCATTGGAATTGAATTCCGGATTTGTCATTCCGGGCAAATCTCTGAAACTATCACCGATACTTGCAGCGGTAATACCGTTTACACTTTGATTCAGACCATTTGTCCAGCCATTGCCATTGCTCTTCATGCCGAGATTTAAGGAAATGGTTTGAGCTTGTAAGCCGGGCTGCTGCAGCGTTATGGAAGGCGTACCGCCCTGCAGGTTTGATAATGTCCAGTTATTCAGGTCGGACAAATCACCGCCGCTTGGGGTAAATGAATTCATATTCATAAGTTCCCCGGCACTGGAAAATGTCATTGTTCCTGTCATTAAAAGACCGGCACTCTTTGTTCCCTGATAGCCAGGGCGAGCGTCCATAGAGGGGTCAGCGGCAATAACATATTCGTAAACCTGTTCGCCATTCTTTGCCGTAACTGGGTCAAGATAAAGATTGACACTTTGCTTCATGCCATTGGCATCGTAATATTGCAGGCCAATGGATTTTACATCACTTCTCAGAGGCGGTTCATTGTTGGCATTCCAGTTTTTCACCATGGAAAAATAAGGATTTTCTTCATCTTCATAAATATTTTGACTGTTGAAAAGGTTGAGAGAAGCAGTGATATTGGTTGTTGCTTTTGGCGGGTCACTGGAAAGACTTGCGTTGTTGGTATTGACTTGGACAGGCTGCAGGGTATTTGATACCGTACCGTTTTGATTAATGGGATAACCCATAAGATGATGACCTGTTGGCGCATTTAAAAAACCATTTTCATCAAAACGAAAATTTCCCGCCCGTGTGTAATAGACTTCATCGCCTAAAGCAACCTGAAAGAATCCCTTGCCGGAAATTGCCAAATCTGTTTCAGCGCTTCCCGGTTCAAAAGCTCCAATTTTGAAATTTGTACGAACTTCGCTTATATGGGAACCAACTCCGATTTGCTTTACTTCAAGCTCATATGCTGCGCCAGCCGGATAATTGTCGCTCATTAAATCGCCAATCAGCCAAAGCTGCTTCTTGAAACCCACTGTGTTTTGGTTTGCAAGGTTTTGTCCGACAACATTCATACTGGTGGAGTGGCTTTGCATGCCTGTTGCACTTGTATATAATCCTTGAATCATAATGGATTCTCCAATTTATAGTAAACCGTTCGGCAAAATTTTCCCTCAATTTTGCTTACTGCATATTAAGCATAAACTGTGCCAAAACATATTTAATTCTGTATAACTTGACAAATAAAATTTGACAGTTTACAAGAAACAACACACTAAATTTTAATTGGTTATGATAAGGAGAAAATCATGGCACCAGTTAGTTCAGAACTTAAAGGCAAATATGTTTTAGTTATTAATGCAGGCAGCTCTTCCTTTAAAACACAAATTCTTTCTTGTGATAATGAAAAACCAATTCTTGCTGTTTTGGCTGAAAGAATTGGCAGTGATAACGGCAGAATTATTTTTAAAATTAATCCCGATACAGATAAAGAAGATAAACAAGCTTTTGATGTTGTGTATAAAAACCATGGCGACGGTATCCGCGATATGATGAAACGTATTGTTGATATGGGTATTTTGCCAAACTTTGATGCCATTGTTGCTTCCGGTCACCGCGTACTCATGGGCGGACCCAAATATGCTGAAGTTAAAGTTGATGCAACCGTAAAACAAGTTATCCGTGATTATATCCCGCTCGGACCTTTGCATAACCCCGGAAACCTTGCATGTATTGAAGTTATTGAAGAAATTTTGCCGGGTGTTCCTGCTGTTGCTGTTTTTGATACCGGCTTCCACACAACTATGCCGAATTATGCATATACTTATGCGATTCCTCAAGAATACAGCAAGAAATATTCTTTGCGCCGCTATGGTTTCCATGGCATCTCTCATAAATATGTTTCCAAAACTGCTGCAAAATTCCTTGGTAAAGATAAATTTACAGGTATTTGCTGTCACCTCGGCAATGGCTGTTCCATTACTGCAATTAAAGACGGAAAATGCATTGATACAACCATGGGACTTACTCCGCTTGAAGGTCTTTTGATGGGTACCCGCTGCGGTGATATCGACGCATCTTTGCCGCTTTTCCTCATGGAACAGGAAGGCATCAGCCCAAGTGACATGTCTGATATTTTGAATAAAAAATCAGGTCTTAAAGCACTTACCGGCAGCAATGATATGCGTGACGTTGAAAGTATGTGTGAAAAAGGCGATGAAAACGCTATCTTAGCTAACAATATGTTCAACTACCGCGTCATTAAATATATTGGTGCTTATCTTGCAGTTCTTGGCGGCAAGATTGACGGCATTTTATTCACCGGCGGCATTGGTGAAAATTCACCTCTCAACCGTGCTCCTATTTGTAAGGCTTTTGAAGCTTTTGGCTTGGAACTTGATGAAGAAAAGAACAAAGTTCGTTCCGGCGAACCTCGTGAAATCACTAAAGCCGGAAGTAAGATTAAAGCTCTTGTTGTTCCTACCAACGAAGAACTTGAAATTATGCAAACCACTTTGAAAATTTTAGGCTACTAGAACAATTCTTGTTAACATCAAGAATATTATAATTCCCTGTTATGGACAACGTCCATAACAGGAGATGAGGGGGATTGGGGGAAATCATTTCCCCCAAGGAAAATAAAAATTTCGAATGTTATACGAAACTGCTCTAAGATTTTATAAGAGATAATAAAAAGTTCCTTTTGTCGGCAAAAGCCGTGAAAGGGACTTTTTTTATGGTAATTTTTTACCAAAATCTGGGATAAGAACGTTTTTTTGAAAGATTATTAATCAGTATGCCGCAGGTAACGAGAATAATGGCATTGCTGAGACAGGGCATAAAGGCATAGGAAAAGCCAAGGTTTGTAATTTGTTCTCCGCCAATAATGGCTAAAAGGGCAGTCGCGCCTCCGGGGGGATGCACGGTTTGGGTTGTGTACATAACAGCCATGGAAAGACCGACAGCAAATGCTCCGGCAAAAATAACCGTATCAGGAAAAAGAGAATAGGCAAAAACACCACAGAGTGCGGAAAAGAAATGCCCGCCTATGACATTGCGGGGCTGGGCATAGGGACTTGTGGGGATTCCAAAAATCATAACGGCGCTTGCGCCTACCGGGGCGACAAAAAGTGGCTGATTGGTAAGAAATTCATGGGAAAATTTATCAATGGCAGAGATAAGCATAATCACCAAAAAACAGCCTATGCAGGAAATCAGCATTTCTGAAAAATAGATTTTTCGTGCGGGGCATTTTTCCTGCCCTTTTATCTTCTGAAAGTAGGATTTATTCTTCATAATAATAGGCTAATATGTTTGCTGATATTGTGTTTTGTAATGCTTTTGTCAGCATATTAAAATAAGGAGGCATGACAAAAACTGTAAATTCAGGGCAAGTGAGTTCATAATGATGTAAACAAAATGTTTCACCTTGTTTGTTATATTTGTCAAGTCCACAAGTGTAAGCCGCACCGGCTTTCATTGGCGGTTCTTTTTGGACGAGCGGCTGTATACTTTGCAGCACTCTAAAATCATTTGTTTTTGCGCCGTATTTTTTGTCACCGACAAGGGGATAGCCTAAATATGCCAAATGGGCGCGGATTTGATGTCTTGCGCCTTGATAAATAGTACAATCCACAAGACTGCATGTATTACCTGTACCCAGAGGGGTGATTTTGGTAATTCTGTCGCCGGGCTCATGGCTTACTTGTACATTTTTAGAATTATCCGTGATAATTTTATTTTTTATGCTGTAATTTTGAGTAATTATCCCTTCCGCAAGAGCAAAATATTTTTTTTCGATTTTTTGTTCTTTTTGCCAAGCTTTCCAACGGGCAGCAGAATTTTTGTTTTTAGCAAAAACTAAAATTCCGGAAGTGGCATAATCAAGGCGATTTAACAGAATATAGTCTGCATTAACTTGGTTATGCACAAGAAATTCGCAGGAAAGCGTACTTTTTCCGGTCCGGTGTTCACTGTGAAAAAACGGCTCCTTATAACAAAGAAAAAAGTCATCATTTTCAGTAATAACAGGGAGTTTTTGTTTGACAGCTTTTATTTCCGGCTCAAGAACGGTGAGAACATCATGTGCCCTGACTTTGTAACTTGCTTTTTGTGCTTTTTCATTGACATAGACCGCATTTTGTTCGCAAAGCCGTTTAACGGTACGGGTACTGTATTCTGTAAAAACAGATTTCAGGATATAATCAAGGCGCTTATTTACGTCCAAGTCTGTGCAGATATATTCTTTTTTATTCATTTTTGTACCAAATTTTGGACATGGTCAGCCCTTGCGGGGGAGCTGTCGGCGGGGATTTTTTTCTGTCTTTTGTATTTATCAGTTCCGGAATGGCTTGCGGAGCAATTTTCCCTTTACCGCAGGCAACGAGCAGTCCAATTAAATTTCTGACCATTTGTTTTAAAAAACCATTGGCAATAAAAGTTATTTGCAGTTCAAAATTATTGGGGTCACGGATAATCTGCTCTTCATAATTTGAGCGATTAATTTCATAAAGGGTACGGATTGTGGTATGTAATTTTGTTCCCTGATTTTGGACAAAGGAAAAATCATGCTCGCCAAGAAGATGGGGGATTGCCGTGTCAATAGCTTTTAAATCAAGTTCGCCGCAAGCCCAGGTAAAGGGATAGATTTTTGGGGGAACATAATTTTTATTGAGCCAAAGACTGTAGGTGTAGGCTTTTTTTTCAACATCAAAAAGTGCGTGGAATGTATCGGAAACAATCGTAAAGTCTTTAACACGGATATCAGGCGGCAGGGCAGTATTGAGCGCCAGCTGCCAGTTGAGTTTTGTTTTTTCTTCCGGAATATCACAGTGCGCAACCTGACAGTCTGCATGGACGCCGCTGTCTGTTCTGCCGGAGCCCTGCAAGTGGATTTTTGTATTGCAAATGCGGGAAATTTCTTTTTCAACAAAGCCCTGTACAGTCGGAAGCTCACCTTCTTTCAGGATTTGACGCTGCCAGCCGTTATATTTTGTTCCAACGTATGCAAGGGTAAGGCGAAGTCTTGGCATTACAGATCCACTAATTCCACATGGCTTTTATCAAGAGAAATTCCCAAAAATGGTTCACCCACTGCTTTGAATTTTGCCACATCATCTGTGGTCAGAAAATGGATAAAAGGTTTTTTATTTTCAGCAAGTGAATTGGTTTTCGTTAGGCGCGCAAAAACTTTTTTAGCTGTGGTTTGTGCTGAATCCACTAATTGAATATCATTTCCCACCACATTTTGAATAGCGCCTTTTAAAAGCGGAAAATGGGTGCAGCCAAGTACTATGGTATCCGGTTTATTTTCTTTACTTAATTTTAAGATATCTTTTAAATAATGCTTTGCCATTTCTTCGGCAATAAAACCTTGTGAAAGCCCTTCTTCTGCCATTCCCACAAAAAGCGGACAAGCTTTGCCCGTTACTTTAGCTGTAGGATTGATAGCTAAAATAGCCTTATCGTATGCTTTGCCCTGTATGGTTGATTGTGTCCCTAATACCGCGATATGATTATTCTTTGTGGCATTGCAGGCAGCTTCTGCACCCGGTTCGACCACGCCGATAATTTCGATGTGCGGATATTTTTCTTTGATAGCAGGAAGAGCCACAGAACTGACGGTATTGCAGGCAAGAACAAGCATTTTTAAATCATTTTCCATAAGCTTTTCAGTGCATTGCAAAGCATAGCGAATAATGGTTTCTTTGCCCTTTGTTCCGTAGGGCAGACGGGCAGTATCGCCTAAATATATGTAATTTTCACCCGGCAGGATTTGCATGAGTGCTTTTAAAACCGTAAGCCCCCCAACGCCTGAGTCAAAAAGTCCAATAGCTTTATTATTCATAGGTATTCCTCAATAATTTCTGCATATTTTTTACAATGAATAGAGGATAAATGCAATAATTATAGTATAAAAAAAGGCAGATTAAACTGCCTTTTGGTAAATGTTTGGAAAACAGTTTTAGATGGTTTGAATACCGTCAAGAACCCAATTTCCGTTTTTTGCCTTATTGCGGGAGAAGTTCCAGATTTCTTTTACCTGTTCATTGCTGTCATTTTCTGCTTCTTTCATCAGCACATCAAAAAGTACGGCAACTTGTTCGTAATCGCCCTCTTGTTTTACTTCCAGCACACTGGGGTTAATCAGGATAATTTCTGTTTTGGAAGGATTGGGGTCTTCTTTGAATTGTTCTTCAATATCCTTATGCATAATAGGGGATGTGAATTGTTTGATGTCGTCAATATCACGCATATCCCAGGATTCCTGCATACGAACATAGAGTTTTTTTGCACCTTCTAAAAATTCTTCCGTATTGAAAGTGCCTGCTGCGGTATACGGTGTTTGTCCGGAATTGTCTGCACGGGCAGAACGTAAATTATCCCAGGCAGATGAAGTATTGTTTTCTGCCTGATTGCTGTAATTTTGTGTTTGATTGTAATACTCGTTTTGAGAAGTATAGGATTGATTGGTATTGTTTTGTCTGCGGCTCTTGAAGAACTTTATGCCAAAATAAACGATAAGGCCAATAATAATAAGGTCTAATAAACCACCGCCTCCGCCAACTCCTCCGCCCATGAGCAGAGAACCAAGCAGTGTGCCTGCCAATAATCCGCCAAATAATCCGCCAAACATGCCTGTTCTGTTCATGGCAGCTGCGCCGGCATTATTATTGACAGCAGAGCGCTGCTGCTG
>CAOMFZ010000104.1 GCA_948482415.1 uncultured Mailhella sp. | reverse complement strand
GTGAGCGAGCTTTACGCAAATGGACAGCAGAGATAAAGTTTTTCCCCTGCAAAAAATAGTATTAAAACCCAAAAGCCTTACAATTTATAAGGCTTTTGGGTTAGTTATTTCTTAATAAACTATTTTGTCAAATCGACTACTTGCCATGGCAAGCCAAATTTATTGAGATGTTCCATAAATGGATCCGGATCCATTTGTTCCATATTCCAAACACCCGGTTTCATCCATTTTCCCTGTACCATCATCATGGCGCCAATCATGGCAGGAACGCCGGTGGTATAGGAAATTGCCTGAGAGCCAAGCTCTTCATAGCATTTTTCATGCTGGCAAATATTATAGACATAGTATTTCTTTTCTTTGCCGTCTTTGATGCCCTGCATGACACAGCCAATACAGGTTTTACCCTTGGTAAGAGGTCCGAGGCTGGCAGGGTCGGGAAGAAGTTTTGCAAGGAATTGGATAGGCACAATGGACTGACCTTTATAATCAATAGGTTCAATGCCAAGCAAACCAACGCCGCCAAATACTTTTAAGTGGTTGAGATAATTATCGGAGAAAGTCATCCAGAAACGTGCACGGCGAATTCCTTTGAGATTTTGGACAAGGGATTCCAATTCTTCGTGATACATGAGATAGCAGTTTTTAGGACCAATGCCGTCAGGAAAATCAAAGCTCATTTTCCATGAAAGCGGATCTGTTTCAACCCATTCGCCGCGTTCCCAGTAACGGCCGCGGGCAGTAACTTCACGGATATTGATTTCAGGGTTAAAATTCGTGGCAAAAGGAAGACCATGATCGCCTGCATTAGCGTCAATAATATCAAGCACATGCACTTCATCGAGAAGATGTTTTTGACCATAGGCGCAGAAAACGTTGGTAACGCCCGGGTCGAAACCGCTGCCAAGAAGCGCCATCAGTCCTTTTTCTTTGAATTTATCCTGATAAGCCCACTGCCAT
This sequence comes from uncultured Mailhella sp., assembly GCA_948482415.1. Lineage (GTDB taxonomy): Bacteria > Desulfobacterota > Desulfovibrionia > Desulfovibrionales > Desulfovibrionaceae > Taurinivorans. Next base: position 6,979 of record CAOMFZ010000104.1, on the reverse strand, counting down.
TTATATTCAAATTTTGCAAGGTCAATAGGTTCATAGTTTGCGGTATCAAGATAATGGACATTACATTCAAGGCAAGCGTCCATAATGGTAAGGTCCTGATAAGGAAGTGCAACATTAAGCACCATAACCGGGTTTACTTTTTTGATTAAAGCAACAAGGTCAGCCACATTATCAGCATCAACAGATGCAGTATGAATGCTTACTCCATAGCGTTTTTTTACAGATTCAGCGATAGCGTCACATTTTGATTTTGTGCGGCTTGCCAAATGAATTTCTGTGAAAACCTCTTTTGCCTGAGCGCATTTATGCACAACAACAGAACTTACACCACCTGCACCGATGATTAAAATTCTTGCCATATTTTCACTCCTTTATGTATTGTTAACAAAAAATTATTATTGTAAATATTATCTTTCAAAATAGGTATAACCGCGCATGCCGCTTTCAAAAGCCTGCATAATCGCAAAACGTTCTGCCGGCGTAATCCATTTATTGCGTACGGCTCTTTCTGCATTATGGCGGATATTTTCTAATATTCTGCGCGGGTCATATTCAACATAAGCAAGAATATCGGAAACGGAATCTCCGCTGATTTCACGGACAAATTCATAGGTTCCGTCGTCTTGAATACGAATGGAAACCACATTGGTATCGCCCAAAAGATTGTGCAGATCGCCAAGGGTTTCCTGATACGCACCGACCAGAAAAGCTCCTAAATAATATTCTTCGCCGTCGTTCAAGGCATGGAGTTCCAAGGTATTTTTCATGCCCTGCATGTCAATAAAGTTATTAATTCTGCCGTCGCTGTCGCAGGTCATATCAGATAAAATGCCGCGTCTTTCAGGGTATTCATTCAAGCGGTGAACAGGCATAATCGGGAAAACCTGATCAATAGCCCAAGAGTCAGGCAGAGACTGGAATACACTGAAATTGCAGTAATAAATATCTGCCAGAGTGGAGTCAATTTCCTGCAATTCTTTAGGCACTACTTTAAGTTTATCCTTTTCTTCGGCAATAGAACGCATAATAGCCCAGAAATAGCGTTCAGCCAAGGTTCTTTGTCTCAAAGTAACGCGGCCTGTAATAAAATGCTGACGGGTTTCATCATAATAATACATGGCGTCGTTGTAACATTCCTGCAAACTTCGGACATTGACGTTTTCAAGGGCTTCTTTCAAGTTCAGAATAGACTCCGGCGTATCGTCCGGAAGAGTATCAGGCAAACTGCCGATTTCAATAAGGCTTACGTCCAAAATATTGAAAAGTAAAATTGAATAGTAGGCAACAGTGGCACGGCCTGATTCCGTAATAATATGAGGGTGCGGAATATTTTGTTCGTCCATAATGGTCATAACTGATTCCACAACGTCAGTACAGTATTCGTTTAATGAATAGTTGCGGGAACTTACATAGTTTGTATGGGAACCGTCATAGTCAACGGCAAGACCGCCGCCAAGGTCAATATAGCCCATGCCGGCGCCTTCCTGCACAAGCCCAGCATAAATGCGGCTGGCTTCCATAACCGCAGAACGAATGTCGCGGATATTGGGAATCTGTGAGCCTAAATGATAGTGCAGGAGTTTGAGGCTATCAAGCATATTATTGGCTTTCAGCGTATCAACAACATCACAAATTTGTGCAGAGGTCAAACCAAAGGAAGAACGTTCGCCGCCTGATTCTGCCCAGTGTCCGGTTGTTGCTTTGGTGCTGAGTTTTACGCGGACGCCGATTTGCGGGATAACCTTGAGAGCTTGAGCCCGTTCCAAAATAGTATCAAGCTCGCCCGGCATTTCCAGCACAAAAATGCAGTTATAGCCAAGGCGCATGGCATTTAAGCCAAGGTCGATAAATTCTTCATCTTTATAACCATTGCAGATAAGGCAGGCTTTGCGGCTTTTTACCTGGGAAACAGCGGCAATCAGTTCTGCTTTGGACCCCACTTCCAAGCCGTGGTGGAAGCTTTTGCCAAAATCAGCGATTTCTTCAACAACTTGCTGCTGCTGGTTTACTTTAATCGGAAAAACGCCGCGGTATTCGCCTTTGTAGCCAAGCTGGACGATAGCGTCATGAAAGCAATGATGTATGCGTGAAATTTGAGAATCAAGAATATTTTCAATGCGCAGAAGAACGGGCATATTATAGCCGCGTGCTTTTATTTCCTGGATAATTTCATTGACACTTATTTCCGGTCCGCCCTGTATGCCGAAAGGCTTTATTGTCACTTCACCTTGTTCATTAATGTTAAAATAACCAGCTCCCCAGTTACGAATTCCGTATAATTCAGCGGAATCCTCAATGCTCCATTTTTTTTGTGAAGTTTTCTTTGCCAATTTGTTATCCTCATAAACGGTGATGTAGTTATCTTTTTATAGCTTAATTTAAGGTATATGTCACGGATATTTTAGCGAAAAAAACTTTTTTTTTGGGTTATTCTGTGATATTTATGATTTCAGGTGAAATTTATGCATGAAAAATATATTATGCATGTGGATATGGATGCTTTTTATGCTTCCATAGAGCAGCGCGACAATCCGGAATACAGGAATAAACCGCTCATTGTTGGTGGAAAAACAAGAGGGGTCGTCTCCACCTGTTCCTATGAAGCGAGAAAATTTGGTGTCCATTCTGCCATGCCGATTTTTGAAGCAAAAAGAAAATGTCCGCAGGGGATTTTTATTTCTCCGCGAGGAAAGGTCTATGCTGAAGTGTCAGGGCAAATTCATGCGATTTTGCAAAATTATTCACCGCTGGTAGAAATGGCGTCCATTGATGAAGCATATTTAGATATTACAGGACTGGAAAATTTGTTTGGCACACCTCTTGAAATTGCCCGAGCTTTGCAGAAAGAAATTTATACCAAAACAGACGGACTGTCCTGTTCCATTGGCATTGCTCCGATTAAATTTTTGGCGAAAATAGCTTCTGATGAAAGAAAACCCCATGGGATTTTTATGATTTCCTATGCTGATATGCCGGAGTATTTGAAAGAATTATCCATTGCGAAAATTCCGGGAGTAGGGAAGAAGTTTCTCGAAGAATTAAAAAAACTAGGCATAAAAAAATGTGCTGATGTTTTGAATATTGATAAAGCGTTTTGGGAAGAAAAATTTGGTAAGGCAGGCGCTGTGCTCTATGCAAGGGCAAGCGGCATTGATACCCGTGAAGTGGAACCGTATACAGAGCGAAAATCAGAAAGTGCAGAAACAACGCTTGATGAGAATGTGACGGATAAAGCTGTGCTGAAAAAATGGCTGCTTGTCCATGCCGAACGGGTTGGAACCGGCTTACGCAAGCAAAATCTTAAAGGAAGAACGGTTACCATAAAAATAAAATTTGCAGATTTTAAACAAATCACAAGGCAATTAACTCTGGAAAACAGAACGAATGCCACAGACACGATTTATCAAAATGCCTGCTTATTGCTTGATGAAATGACGCTGCCAAAACCTGTGCGCCTGATAGGGCTGGGTGTTTCCGGTTTTGAGGAACTGATTGAAAATAAACAGCTTTCTTTATTTTCTGTGCTTGAAGATAAAGAAGAAACAAAAGAAAACATTGAAGAAAAACGCAATAATTTAGATGCAGCGCTTGATGAATTACGGGAAAAATACGGAAAATCCGCAATTGTGCGTGGGCAGCTCTTTTTTTCTAAGAATGAATGAAAAATATGGCAGTCCTGCAAAATATTATACCAAAATTCCGCCTGCCAGTAAAAATCCTTTTTCATCATAAACAGCGAGAATTTGCCCGGGAGCATAAATTTGTTTTTCTTCTGTAAATTCAACGTAAAGCCTTGTTTCCGGGTTTTCAAGAATTGCATGCATAGCTTCTAATTCTTTTGAGTTACTTGGGTTATCAATTAAAACTTCAAGTTTTTCTTGAATGTTTATTATATATATGTTGCAGGGGCTTTGTTTTTCACGAAAACGTGTGCGGGCATAGAGTTGTCCTGCCCATAAATGGGGCAGCACAAGAAAATTCAGCCTGTCAGCTGTGGCATACTTTGTGTTAATGGCTCCTTTTGTGCTGACGTAAAGGCTGTTATCTTCATAATTTCGCTTCACAACATATAATGGTTCTGTCCAGGCAATGCCAAGCCCTTTGCGCTGTCCCTCAGTGTATGCCCACAGTCCTTTATGTTCAGCGATTTTTTTTGTTTTTTGAGTTTTCGGGTCAAGGTAATACACATTGCCTGCATGTTCGGCTTCGAACTGATATTGTTCAGCATTATTCAATAAAAAAGAGCGGTAGTCATCATTGGGAACAAAACAAATTTCCTGACTTTCTTTTGGACAGGGAACGGGAATATTTTTGTCCATTAATTCCTGGCGGATTTGTTCTTTTGTCTTTTCAGCCAAAGGAAAAAGGGCAGACTGCAAGTTTTCAATTTTTGTCAGGGCAAGAAAATAACTTTGGTCTTTTTTATTATCTTTAGCGCATTGAATGCATAAACCGTAATCATTCGTTAAATTATTTTTAAAGTTTGCCAAGCGAACATAATGCCCGGTGGCGAGTTTTTCAGCCCCTAATTCTCGTGCCTTTTCAAAAAGTTTGCCAAATTTCATGTTTTTATTGCAGAGCGCACAGGGATTAGGTGTCTTTGCATTTTGATAAAAAGCAAAGAAAGGTGCAATTACTTCATTCTTGAAATCATTTTTTAAATCAACAACATGGAGTGGAATATTTAAAAAATCGCATGTTTTTTGAAGGGCAGGCACAACATCATTTTGTGTATCGATAAAACGCGCATGAAGAGCAAAGACTTCATGTCCCTGTTCTTTAAGCGTTATAAGGGCATATAAACTGTCAATGCCGCCGCTGACTGCAACTGCTGTTTTCATGGGGGGAAATATAGCTGATTTCCATATCTGACGCAAGAAATTAACATTTATATCAATAAAAATTGATATATTTAACTTGACTGTATAAGGATATTTGGATATAAACAAGTATCAATGTATATTTTGAAGCAATTTTATAAAAGGAATTGCTGAACTTAACCTAAAGGTTATCTATGAACAGTCATGATATTTTGAAAAATATCAAAGCATTAGCCGATGATACACGCCTGCGTTTAGCCTATATTTTATGGCATTATGAGCTTTCTGTGAATGAGCTTGTCATGCTGCTCAATATGGGACAATCCCGTGTTTCCCGTCATTTAAAAATTTTATCTGACGCAGGTTTACTGCAGGCAAGACGTGACGGTTTATGGGTTTTTTATAAGGCTGTTGAAGAAGGGGAAAATAAGAATTTTCTTTCTTCTCTGTTTTCTTTTCTTTCCAAAGACTTACAAAATGATTTAGATGCTGCGTCTCGAATTATTGAAGAACGAGCTATAAAGACCCGTCAATTTTTCAATAGTATTGCTGATGATTGGGACGAGCTCAACAAGGAAGTGCTTGGAGCTTTTTCTCTTCCGAAAGAAGTGAAAAAATCTGTGCCTGCCACCTGTAAAATTGCTGTTGATTTAGGCTGCGGCACAGGGGAAGTTTTAGATAAGCTTTTGGAAGTAAGTGAAAATGTGATTGGTGTTGACGGTTCTCCCAAAATGCTTGATCTTGCAAGACGCAGATTTAATGATAATCTTGCCAAGCTTTCCCATTTATCCTTACGGATTGGCGAACTTGACCATTTGCCGCTGCGTGATAATGAAGCGGATTTTGCCTGTATTAATTTGGTTTTGCATCATTTATCGGACCCCCGTATTGCCTTGTCTGAAATTGAGCGTGTACTTGCGCCGCAGGGGCTTTTATTCATTAGTGATTTTGTTCAGCATAAAGAAGAAAAAATGCGACGCAATTACGGCGACAGATGGCTTGGTTTTTCAAAAGAAAATCTGGAAAGTTATTTGCAGGAATTTGGCTTTAACATAACAGAATATAAAACACAAAAAGTGAAAATGGGTTTACAGTTACATTTACTCATTGCACAAAAATCATAGGAGATTTTCATGGCTGCAAAAGAATTAGATCTTAGCTTAAATCATAAAGTTGCAGATTTAAGCCTTGCTGATTTTGGTAAAAAAGAAATGCAATTATCAGAACGCGAAATGCCGGGGCTTATGGAGCTTATTGCTCGTTATGGCAAAGAAAAACCGCTGAAAGGTTTGAAAATCACGGGTTCTTTGCACATGACCATTCAAACTGCAATGCTGATTAAAACCCTGCACGCCCTTGGCGCTGATATCCGCTGGGCTTCCTGCAATATTTTTTCAACACAGGATCATGCAGCGGCAGCTATTGTAGAACAAGGCTTTGCTAAAGTTTTTGCATGGAAAGGTGAAAGCCTTGAAGATTACTGGTGGTGCACTGAAATGGCACTTACCTGGCCTGACGGTTCCGGTCCTGATCTTATTGTTGACGACGGCGGCGATGCAACACTTCTTATCCACTATGGCTATCAGGCTGAAAATGACCCCGCTTTCCTCGATAAAAAATGCGGCAGCAAAGAAGAAGAATGTATTATGGAAAGACTCAAACTTTCCTATAAAAATGACCCTAAACGCTGGCACAAAATTGTTCCTGCTGTTCGCGGTGTTTCTGAAGAAACAACAACAGGCGTACACCGTTTATATCAAATGGAAAAGAACGGCAAATTATTGTTCCCGGCAATCAACGTAAACGATGCTGTTACCAAATCAAAATTTGACAACCTTTATGGCTGCCGTGAATCTTTGGCTGACGGTATTAAACGTGCTACGGATATTATGATGGCAGGCAAAATTGTCTGCGTCTGCGGTTATGGTGATGTGGGCAAGGGCTGTGCACAGTCCATGCGCGGATTTGGTGCCCGTGTTCTTGTCACGGAAATTGACCCGATTTGTGCACTGCAGGCTGCTATGGAAGGCTATGAAGTTGTCACTGTTGAAGATGCGCTTCCTATTGCCGATATTTATGTCACTGCAACAGGCAACTATCATGTTCTTACCGGTGAACATTTGAATAATATGAAAGATGAAGCCATTGTCTGCAATATC
>CAOMFZ010000103.1 GCA_948482415.1 uncultured Mailhella sp. | reverse complement strand
AAGTTTTGTAAAGGGGTGCAGGGGAAGAAACTTTTACTAAAAGTTTTTCCCCTGCGTAAAAAAGTTGCAAGATTTATCGGAAATACTCTAGAGCGTTTCCCCCAAAGAAAATAAAAATTACGAATGTTATACGAAAATATTCTAAATGGAGCCTAAGATGCTGGATTTTCGCCGTCTTCTCTATTTTTGTACTATAGTTGAACAGGGACAAATCAGCCGTGCTGCTAATTTTTTACATATCACTCAGCCAAGTTTAAGCTTATCTTTAAAAGAATTGGAAGACGAACTGGGGATTACCCTTATTTACCGTGAAAAAGGCAAATGGCAGGTCACAGAGCAGGGACAGTCTTTTTATATTGAAGCACAAAGAATTTTAACTCAATTAGATGATTTGCAGCAAAATGTCCAAAATCCGCTTATCGGCAGCAGCGGCATTTTTGGTGAAGTTCGTTTAGGCTGCAGCGGTTTTTGTCTCTCTTTTTTGAAAGCCATTTTACCTGCCATAGAAAAAGATTTTCCGGGTATTCATATACGGTTATTGGTAACAGACAATATTTTACTGGAAAATAAAATACAAAGTCACAGCCTTGATTTAGCCATTCTCCACTTGCCGCTTATGAACAGCAACTATACCTCTGTCCCCCTGACAGAACAGCATCTTGTTTCTGTTTGGTCTCCCTTGCTGACAACGCCAAAGGAAAATCCTGTTTCTTTGGAAACACTTGCAAAATTTCCTTTATTGCTTTCAAGACGCTGGACCAACAGGGGGTCTTTGCGTCCATTTATGATTGCGATGCAGGAAAAAAATCTTAAGCCGCATGTTATTTTAGACACCCCTACCCCCTATTGGATAATGGATACCTTACAGGAATTACCTGCTGTTGCCATACTTCATCATACGGAATGTTCCAAAAACATGCCCTATGCAAGACTTCCCATTGATTTGCCAAAGCTGACCTTTCAGCCTGTAATTATTTGGAAAAAAGACAATTATATTTCTCCTGCCTGTAATAAAGTTATTGAATTATTAAGCAATATTTCAAAAATCACACAAGAATAAAATACTTTCATCCTGAAAAAATTAAACCCGTTCTAAATGGAAGAAAACAGGGAATAACCCATCAGTGGAGCAGGCATAAACTGTTCCCTCACGAAATCCGGGAAAATTTCCCCCCAGCTGAAGAGACAGCACATAATGATTAAGGTCATGCCATGCAAAGCCTGGAAAATTTTCAGGACAGCGTCCATTTTCTCCCACTATGAAACTTTGTCCCTCTTTGAGCATTGACTCATTATGATGCACAGCCGCTTCCTGTAATGATTTTTTATAAATATCGTCCGGCTGCATTGTTTTGACAACAGTAATTCTGAGCGGACAACGAGTATTTCCTTCTTTTTCTCCAGAGCATTTTTTTTGTGTATTTTTTTCATAACGATGCTCATTATTGAGATATTCAATTTTAAAAATAACGGGCATTGTACCGTCAGTACAGCAGGAATACTGGATTCCGGGTCTTTTTTTCATGACAAAATGCCCGCCTGTCTGCATGGCTGTAATCACAGGAAAAAGGTCATGCCATGCCCAGTTGCAGGGAAAATCCACAGAACACTCACCATTTTCATCTATAATAAAAACCTGTCCTTCTTTCAGCCTTGCACAGCAATTTGGAGCATGAGAAATTTGTTCGGCAACAGGTCTGCAAAAAACATCTTCCGTTTTCATTACCTTAAGCACAGTCACTTTCAGCGGGATTCTTTTTTGTTTATCCATTATGAATACTCCTTATCAATGATAACACGTTGGAATAACATTTTTATTTAAAAAATTTTTTGCATTGAGATAAAAAATCTTTTCCAAAACTTCCGGACGAAGCATTTCCTTGTACCGTTTGACGGCATACTCTGTCGGCACACTGGGATAAAGACTGCCGAAAATTATTTTATCCTGCAAACGATAATTAGCGGCAAGTATATAATCCTGCGATCCGGGATGATCAATCATAAAGCCATCAGGCGAAAGCCAGACATTTTCCCAATTCATGGCTACAGCACACGCATACGTTGTCCATGGCCAGCAGGCATGAGAAAGTAATATGCGCAGTTTTGGAAACGTTCCTGCCAATTTTTCAATACGCGCAGGGGAATAAATACTGTAATCAGGCGCATTGCTTTTATGAAAAACACCTCCGTAAAGAAGATACATGGGAATATCTTTTTCTTCACACAATGCATACAGAGGGAATAAATGTTCATCATCAACAAACCATGGATGGGGGTCAAGTCCCGGCTCCATATAAATTCCCGTACAGGGTCCGTCAAAAACAAATTTCCGGATATCAGCCAAAGTTTGTTCCATACCGTCTTCATAGGGACGAAGTCCCGCAAAACCGGTAAATCTGTCCGGCCATTTCGTGAGCAGTTCTACAAGGTCGTTATTATTTTGGTTAGATAAAATCCGCATGGGAATAATGCTGTGGATAATGCCGCACCGTTCATTTTCCTCAAAAAATTCATCCATGGACTGCTGAAGCAAAGAATTGGGCAAGGTCATTTCCATTTTTTGAAATTTACTTTTAAGCCCGGGATTGCCGGGAATATCTTCTAAACGAAAAATCCAGTCATGGACAAAATTACCAAAAGGAGGTCTGCTGCGAAAGTCTATAATTTGCTGCATATATTACTCCATTCCTGTCTTCTGCTTAAAAAAACAGCGCTGATACGCATAAATACAAATTATGCCGCCAATACCAATAAAATCAGTAAAACTTCCGGGATAAACAAGACATAAGCCTGAAGCAAAAAGAATAATTGATTCAATAACACTGCACCGTGCCGCAAAATATTGCTGTAATCCCGCGGTCAATGCAATTACCCCGATAACGGAAGTAACGACGACACTTAAAATTTCTGCAATACTGCCTGAAAAAAGAAGTTCCGGCTGATAGACAAAAAAGAAAGGAATAATAAAGGCAATGGCTCCTAACTTGACAGAGGTAAAACCGGTACGCATGGCATTGGATTCTGCTATACCTGCTGCAGAAAAAGCAGCCATGCACACAGGCGGCGTTATTGTTGAAAGAACAGCATAATACAAACAAAACATATGGGCTGAAATAACAGGCACACCCAATTTAATCATTGCAGGAGCAGCAAGAACAGAAACGATAATATATGCCGGAGCCGTTGGAACGCCCATACCAACAATAAAACAGGTAATCATCAGCATAACAAGCAAAAGAAAAAGATTGCCGTCAACAAAATTCATAATCAAATTAATGAGCTTGAAACCGCCGCCTGTCAGACCAATAATCCCAACAACTATGCCTGCACAGGCACAGCAGCTACTAATCATAAGCGTATTGCGGGCAGCACACACAGCAACATCTTTTAATCGCGGAGGAGTAAGACGGGTTTCTTTTCTAAAAAGGGAAAGTAAAAAGATAACAAGACAGCCTGCAAACGCAGCGGAATTAACACTTCTTCCCATGACCATAACAATAATGATAAATGCCAATGGAAGCATGTAATACAAACGGGAAATAACGGATTGCCTTGAGGGAATTTCCTCTTCCGGCATTGTCCCAATATTATATTTTAATGCTTCAAAATGAATCATGGAATAGAGAGAAAGATAAAATAAAATAGAAGGAAGAAGTGCAGATTTGGCAATAGTCAAATAACCAAGTCCGGTCACATCAGCCATAATAAAGGCAGCTGCACCCATAATAGGAGGCATAAGCTGACCTCCGGTTGACGCACAAGCTTCCACTGCCCCTGCAAAATGAGGCTGATAGCCTACACGCTTCATAAGAGGAATAGTAAAAATACCCGTACCATACACATTTGCCTGTGCAGAACCTGATATGGTTCCAAATAACGCTGATGCAAAAATAGAAACTTTAGCAGGTCCGCCTTTTGTTTTTTTTGTGAGCAAACAAGAAAGGTCTATAAATAAATTGCTCATAGTGGAAACTTCTAAAAAAGAACCAAACAAAACAAAAGCAAATATCATGGTTGCGGCTGCGGTAATGGCAACACCGTAAATACCCTCCGTAAGGAGAAAAAGCTGTTCAATCAGCGCTTCATAGGAAATTTCCGTATGTGCCAGGGGTCCGGGAAGATTAGCTCCAAACAGCGCATAGGCAATAAAACATAATGCTACAATAACTAAGGGCAAACCTGATGTTCTGCGGGTGGCTTCCAAAACTAACACGATAAGAATTGTGCCAAAAATTATTTGGATATCCTCTACAGGGTCGACATAGGCAAAGCGTTCCACGATAGCGGTTTCATTGAGGAAATAATAAACGGCTATTGCCAATGCCAAAACGGCAAGACAAATATCAAACAGAACAAATATGGTTGGCTCATGCTTTTCTTTTTTATATTTTTTTGAAATGGGAATAAAAAGAAAAACAAGACAGAGAACAAGACTTAAATGGGCAACCCGCTGCAAGGTTGAATTAACCATAAAAATGCCGGAAGTTGTATAAATCTGAAAGCAGCAAAGAAAAACAGCTAGTATTATGAAAACAGGCCGGAGCAGAGATCGAAGGGCATTATTCATAAAAAACTCCTTTCAATCAAAATAATATCTGTGCGTATCAATAGAATTTATGAGCGGAATACATCGTATAAGACATACTCCGCAAAAAATTATTTTAAATATCCAGCTTCACGGTAATATTTTTCTGCTCCCGGATGTAAAGGAAGAGCAGTACCCTGACAGGAAATTTCAGGGTCATAGCAGCCATATCCCGGATTGGCTAATGCAATATCCTTGCTGTATTTAGTCCAAATTTGAACAATTTTATAGGCAACATCATCAGGCAGATCAGCAGAACAAATAATTTCTGTTACATCAGCAACACAGGGAACATCTTCTTTTGGCAGTCCTTCAAATTCACCGGCTTTTATCACGGAAGCATGCAAACCGCGGGTTTTCAGATTTTGAATTTCCTTTTCTCCAACAGGAAGAAAACGAACGTCTTTATTAAGCATAATTTGACGTAAAAATGCAGGACAGCCAGGACCATTCCAGCCAACCATATCAAGTTGATTGTCTTTCATAGCGTCCACCATGGCATCAAATGAAATATAGGTAACTTCTCCGCCCCATTCTTTAATTTTCTTATAATCAATGCCATATTCCTGCAATATCCAGCGTGAAAACATATCATTGGTTGAACCTCTTGTTGCAGGACTGAAACGAATTGCCTGCTTATTGGCGGCAATACTTTCCAAACTGACAACAGGCGCATCGTCACGAACAAAAAGCAATAAGCGGCAGTCATCATTAATTTTGAAAAGTGAGCGCAGATTAGGACATGTTTCCTTATATGGTTCTGTACCTTTTTGGGAAGCAGCAAGCAAAGAAGCCTGCGCGTGCGCTATTTGAACTTGTCCCTTTGAAACTCTGATCGGATTTGCTGTACCGTTACCGGGCAGCAAATCCAGTGTTGCTTTTGGATATTCTGCCAAAAATGCTTTCATAAAAGCAGCCATAGCCATGGAAGCTCCGCCGCCCATAGGACCGCCTGACAAAGTAAGTTTAATATTGCTTCCGTCTTCTTCTGCATAAGCTTTATAAGAAATAAAAGGCAATAAAATAAGACTCAAACATAATAAGGCTGTAATTTTATAATTTTTATTAAGCATAATAAAATCCTTTTCGTTAAACATTAGAACGTCCGCCGTCAACGGGGATAACCGCACCATGAATAAAATCGGCATCATCACTGGCAAGAAAGGCGGTCACTTTTGCAATATCTTCAGGCATGCCCAGTCTTCCGGCAGGAATAACCCGTACTCTTTTTTCATACCCTTCCGGATCATTATCCAAACTATCCTGAATAAAAGGAGTAATAACTGAACCGGGACAAATAACATTTGCCCGTATGCCCTGCCATGCATACAGTGCACTTAAACTCCGTATATAGCCTACAAGCGCGTGCTTGGAAGAAGTATACACAGAACCGCCGCCGGCACTGCCGCGGGGACCGCCCATAGCGGTATTCCGCATGCCGCTGACAGATGCGGTTGCAATAATAACCCCTTTGCCCCGTTCAATCATCTGAGGCATAACAAGATTGCATAAGACAAAAACAGAAATAACATTAATTTGCATAAATTTTTGAAAATCCTGTTCTGTCATTTCCAAAGAACCTCTGCGCTGGTCAAATATTCCATGTGTTGTAACAAGAATATCAACCCGCCCCCATTCTTTCATCACCATTTCATAAAAAGCTTTTATTGCATCACTGTCTTGAACATCAAACGTCATGCCTATGGCTTTTCCGCCAAAAGAACGGATTTTTTCCAATTCTTCCTCTAATCGTTGCTGATTTCTGCCTGTAATCGCAACAAATGCTCCTTCCTTTGCCAAAGCTTCAGCCTGTGCTGCACCGATGCCTGAATTTGAGCCTGTTACAATGGCAACTTGTCCGTCAAGCCGTCTCATACTATTTTCCCCTTATCTATAAACAATACTTATTCATTCAATCCAAAAATGCGGGCACCGTTTTGATACATAATTTTATCCACTACTTCAAGACGAAGCCGGCTTACATAATTTTCTACAGCTTTTTCAAGCGGAATGGCCGGATATGAAGAACCAAAAACGATTTGGTCCTGTAATGTATAGTTTGCCGCCACCATATATTCAGCTCCGCCCGGGGCAAATGTCATCGCCCATGTGTCAGGAGAAAGAAAAACATTGGGACAGTCCATGGCAACTTTACAAATCGCTGTCACATAAGGCCAGCCGCCATGACAAAGAACCAATTTCAAATCACGGAATTGTTTTGCGATATCATAAATCAATTCAGGAGCATATAAGCGAGGGTCTGCTACTCTGCCGCCAAAAGAAAGCAAGACAGGGATATTTTTTTCTGCACAATATTCATACACAGGAAAAATATCAGGATTATTAACAAACCATTTCACAGGAGTTGTATACAGTCCAGGTTCCATAATAACTGCACGGCAAGTTCCCTTTATACAATATTTTTCAATAACTGAACAGGCTTCTTTTGGATTTAATGGGTCAATCCACGGTACTCCTAAAAAATGATTTGGAAAATCACTCATCAGACTTTCTGCATCACCGTTATCCCCGTCTTGCGGCAAACGCACCGGCGCAACACCTAATACAACACCTGCCTTGTCCATTTCCTCAACAAGCAATGCCGTATCTTTTTTTCGTGCGGCTTCGGAAATTTCTCCTAACTTCCGCATTGCATGAGATTTTTCCAATGCAGGCATATCATACATAAATGAATTGAGATATGTCTTATAAGGAGGACGAAGACGAAAATCTATAGCACGCATACGCTGTCTCCTATCGGCAAAAGTTTGCCCGAACACGTTTTTCATAAACAGGCACAGGAATGGTATCTTTTGAAGCTTCCAGAACCTTTAATATCCATGCCATATTTTTTCCAAGTACTTTCATAGTTTGTACGCCTTCGGCATCCTGTTCCAAAAACTCGTCGGGCTTCCAGCCAAAACAGACATTCCAGTATTGACTGTTGACAGTCAGAAGATTGGCACAATTGAGATAATTTTGCAGTTGATGAGAAGTATCAATAGCCCCGGCCCTTCGGCAGACTGTAATTGCAGCCGCAGGTTTTGGTCCCCAGCCTTCCAGATGTTCCGTGGCATAAAGCAATCTGTCCAAAGCAGCCTTGAAAGGGCCGGGAATCCCCATATAATGAACCGGACAGCCTAAAATCAAACCGTCATAATCCGGCAGCATCTCAATAAGTTTATTCACAATATCATCATGAATACAATGATGTCCGTTGATACGACATTTTCTGCAGTCAAGACAGCCGGCAACTGCCTTTACCCCGACATGCACAATATCAAGTCCAATATTTTCCTTTGCCAATTCTTCCGCAACAAGCTGAATTGCATGATATGTTACACCTTTTGGATTTTGACTGCCATTAAGAGCTA
>CAOMFZ010000102.1 GCA_948482415.1 uncultured Mailhella sp. | reverse complement strand
AAACCGGAACCCCCTAAAGAAATTGCTGAAGCTCCAAAACCGGAACCCAAAAAAGAACCGGAACCTAAAAAAGAACCGGAAAAAAAACCTGAACCCAAGAAAGAACAGCCAAAAACAGATACCAAAAAAGACAAGCCAAAGTCTAATTCCATAAATGAGGCTTTAAAAGAAGCAAAAAAACAGGAAAAATCAAAAGGCGGCTCTGCCCTTTCAAATGCACTTGCTGAATTACAGGAAATGGAAATGGGCGGCGGAGGCGGCACCGGCTCCGGCAACGGCGGCGGCGGTATTTATGATGTGTATGCAGCACAGGTTATCTTGGCTGTACAGCCTAACTGGAGTATGCCAACCTATTCCCGCCAGAATTTAGTCGTACAAGTCAGAATACGGCTTGATATATCCGGCACTGTTTTAAGTGCAGAAATTGTTGAGGGTTCCGGACGGGCAGATTTCGACGCATCTGCTGTTAACGCCGTACTCCGTACAAAAGTACTGCCAAAACCACCGACCAAAGAACAGCAGGACCTGATTATATCCTTTAACGCTTTAGAATTAGCAGGAAATTAATGATGAATAAAAAAATTCTTTTTCTCTCTTTACTGAGTTTAATTCCTTTTACTTCTGCCCATGCGCTGGCTGTTTCAGCTGAAACAAAACCTTTTCTCGATGTCAATTACAGCGAAAATGTTTTGAATACACTTTTATCAAAATGGCAGAGACCACAAGTTGCGGTTACCGGCGTAACCGGCGTAACCGGCGTAACCATTCGCCTTGCTAAAGACGGCAGACCTTATTCCTGCGAAGTCAGACATCATTCCAGCTCACTTGATGTGGATAATTCAATTTGCCAGACAGTTTCTCAAATCGGGCATTTTCCGCCATTAAAAGCCAGTGATACCGGCGAAGTTTATCTTACTTTTGTCCATGACAACACTCCGTTTCTTCAAGTAAAAAATGAAGAAAATGCTGTCAGTTCACAACTGGCACCTGAAATGGCAATGGCAGGTCAGGAACAGGTTGACACTGTGCGAAATTCTGTAAACAACCCCATTCGCGAAATACAAAAAAGCTCTCAAGTTGATGTAGAATCAAGTTCCATTATAGATGAAAATGTGCCGGTACAGCCTCTTGCAGCACCTGTCAGCCAAGATGCGCAAAACACCGTACAAGTTATCCAAAAGACACAGTCTGCACAGGGCTATCAGACAACAACCTCCATTAATACTTCACAAACAAATACTGTAACAAGTTCTTCAGTTAATACTTCTGCAAATACTTCAGCACTTCCTCTTGCGACGGCCCCCCAGCCGCAAACAATCAGAATTTCACGCGAAGAAGCTTTAAAAGCTCCATCTGCCAATATTGCTGACCCAGCCCAATTTGTACAGGCCTATTCACAGGATATTTTGAGACAGGCTTCACCCAAAATCCGTATTCCCTCCAATATTACGGGAAAATATCAGGTTGTTGCCCGCATTGATGTTTTGGGAGAAGGCAAACTCAAAAATGTTATAATTACCAAAAGCTCCCAAAATCAAATCATAGATAATGAAATTTTGCGAGTTCTCAGTCAGGAAGTCCGCTACGCTCCTCTTCCCAGCAATGAACAAAGTATGTGGCTTACATTCAATATTACCAAATAATTACACTCAAGACAGGATATTCCATGAAGACAACATTGATGAAAGTTTTATTTGCTGCCTTTAGTTTATGCTTGCTTTGCTCTTTCATTCCCTCTTTTGTATCGGCTCAGGAAGTTTCTGACATTGTATCATCTCTTACGGAAAGCCAAAAAAGAGAACTTGATACTATTCAGGCTGAAAGTATTGAACTGCAAAAAGGATTAAATGATAAAATCCTTAATTTAAGCAACAAAACCAATGCAATATCCATAGCTTTTCAAAATCTTTCCATGATTTTTGAAAACGGCTCCCTATCCCCCAATGCCCGTTCTATTTTAACAAAACAAATCAATGAATTATTTTCTGAACTGGATACATATTATTCCCCTCTGGCGCAAACACAAAAAACAATAACTGCAAGAATTAATCAACTCACATCCATAAATAATAACTTTAAAATTATGGATTCTTCAAATATTGCAGATTTAAATGAAAAAGCCAAAAATTTACTTACAACATATCAAAATCTTAACAAAAATCTTGAACAAAATTTAAAGCCGACCAAAGAACTTTTAGATAATATAGCCAGCCTGTCAGGTAATTTTGAAAAACTCCTGCCCAAACTCTGGCTGGATTATTATGTTAACGCTACAGAAAATCTTTTCAGCTCCCTTGTATGGCAAAATGAACTCAAAAATCTCAAAGATATTTACAGCACTACCATACGGACACTGCGAAATGACTTGCCAAGCACGCAGGAATCCTGGGCTTTATTCCTCATTCGTGTTATCACTATTTGTATTATTTTAGGTGTTCCTCTTTATTCTTCTGTAAAATTTACTAAAAAACTTCCCGAAACTGTCCATAATGCATGGAAAACCATTTTAAAAACATGTATGCCCGCAATTTTATTAGGCATTGCTTTTTATTACGGCTCCCTGCAAAAACACACCATTTATCAAATTGGCATGGGAATAAGCGCAATTTTAATGTGTTACGGGCTCATTCATCTTGCTTTTATTTTGCAAAATCTGCAAAAACAGACCGAACCCGCTAAACCTGCAATTCGTATTTTTATCCCTGTGTTATTTGCCAGCCTTGCCCTTTTGACGTTTACTCCTCTTATCCTCACCCTTTCTTTTATTTGGGCAGTTATCCTTATTTACATTATTTATTACCTTATCAAAACACCAAAATCTTCCTGCAAAATCTCCAATTATATTTTGTCCGGATTTTTGCTTGTTAATATTATTGGTATTTTAATTACACCCAACGGACTTGCAAGGTTATCAATCCTTATCACCCTTCTTTATATCTGCTTAGGGGTTGGTATTTATCTTGCTTTTGGCATTATTCGTCTGGCAAAAATAGTGCAGGACTATTTACAGGCAAGATCTTCCAATGTTTTTGCCTATGAATTAGCCTATGCATTCCTTTTCCCCATCGTGCTTCTCATTGCTTTCTTTATTCCATTTACCTGGATTTTTGCTTATCCCGGCGGTTTATATATTGTAAAGAACTTCAGCAATTTTGATTTTAATTTTGGCTCATTCTCAGTCAACAGCCTGCAAATTTTCACTATTTTAATTGTTTTCTATGTAACTAAATCCATTATTAAAGTTCTCAATAATTACATTGATAATAATTTAAGCAAAAATAAAAACAGTTCTGTCTCAACCCTGACTGCACCTATCAAAACAACGGTCAACTTTGGCTGCTGGGGCTTATTCCTTTTATATGCCCTCTATGCTCTTGGTTTTAGTCTCACCAGCATCACAGTTGTTGCCGGTGGTCTTTCTGTTGGTATTGGTCTTGGTTTGCAAAGTTTTGTACAAAATATTACCAGCGGTTTTTCCCTTATTTTCGGACAAACTATCCGCGAAGGAGATATTGTCGATGTAGCCGGCATCAGCGGTGTTATCCAAAAAATCAGCCTGCGGGCAACGCAGGTTCGCACCTTTGACAATGCTGTTGTTTTTGTGCCGAACTCCGCCTTTTTATCTTCTACCTTTACCAACTGGACCCATAACGGAAAAATGGTTCGCAAAAGCATTCCCCTTGGCGTTGCTTACGGAACAGATGTCAATCTTGTCACTGATACTGTTATGGACATCGTCAATAATGACCCTGATGTGCTGAAAAATCCGGAACCAAGCATTTTATTTATGAATTTCGGCGCAAGTTCTCTTGATTTTGAACTGAGAATTTGGGTTGCTGATATCAATAATGCAGCAGGTATTATGGCAAAAGTCCGTTATGCTATCAATGAAGCCTTTAAAGAAAAGAATATTGAAATCCCCTTCCCGCAAACGGATATTCACGTTTATCAAAGCGGCAAAAAAGAATAACTATTTATAATTTTATAAATATCCCAAAAAAAAAGCCCTCTTTGAATAATCAAAAAGGGCTTTTTATTTTAAAACATTTCCTGATAACATTCAGAATATTTTATTATAAAGCTTAAAAAGTTTTGTAAAGGGGTGCAGGGGAAGAAACTTTTACAGCCACCGAAGGCGACGAAGTCGTTTGCGTTAGCGAGTGGGCGAGCTTTACGCAAATGGACAGCAGAGATAAAGTTTTTCCCCTGCAAAAATTTCTAATAATAAGTGAAAATACTTTATTCAAAACGGCTCATGCCTGTAATCACAACCATATCGACAGGGGCATCATCATGGTCGCCCTGCGGTTTTGTTTTTAATTTTTGAATTTTATCCACAACATCCATGCCTTCAATAACTTGTCCAAAGACGCAGTAGCCGTATTCATCGTCTGCTTCACTTTGGTGGTCAAGGTCAGGATTATCAACAGTATTGATATAAAACTGCGCTGACGCAGAATGAGGTTCTGCCGTACGAGCCATGGCAAGAGAGCCTCGCACATTTTTTAAACCATTGGCAGCTTCATTTTTAATAGGAGCATGGGTTGGCTTTTCTTCATAGCGAACAGTATAGCCGCCGCCTTGGATCATAAAATCTTTGATGACACGGTGAAAAATGGTATTTTGATAAAAACCTTCATCAACATAGGTTAAAAAGTTTGCCACGCTCAGGGGGGCTTTATCTTCAAAAAGTTCCAGCAAAACATCTCCGGAAGATGTTTCCATTAATATAATTGGATTACTCATACTTATTCCTTTTAAAAAATTTTTTCTATTGTGGCGAAAAGTATCAAAAAAAGCAAGCCTTGAATTTATAAAAATTTTCAGATAATTTGTACCCATGAAAAAAATTGATTTTGATAAAAAAATATTTACAGAAAAACTTTTTATCTGGTTTGAGCGGAATAAACGGGATTTGCCCTGGCGCAAAACATACAGCCCCTATCATGTCTGGATTTCTGAAATGATGCTCCAGCAAACCCAAATGGACAGAGGCGTGCAGTATTTTAACCGCTGGATACAGGAATTTAAATGTCCCAATGATATTGCGGATGCATCTATAGAAAAGGTTTTGCAGCTGTGGGAAGGACTTGGCTATTATTCACGGGCAAAAAATATTTATCAGGCTGCGTGCAGTATCCGTGATGAATACAGCGGCAGTATTCCCTGCGATGAGGAAAAAATCAAAAAACTGGCAGGTATTGGGGACTATACTCTCTGCGCCATTATGGGTATTGCTTTTGAAAAGAATTATGCCACCATAGACGCAAATGTGGAACGCGTTTTTGCCCGGCTTTTTAATTGTACTGAAAAGAATTTGAAAAAAGCCATTAAACCTCTTGTGCAGGAACTCCTGCCCAAAGGACAAGCCCGCACCTATAATCAGGCGCTTATGGAACTGGGGGCTTTAGTTTGCAAAAAAATCCCTCAATGCAAATCCTGCCCACTCATTTCCTTTTGTGAAAGCAACAAGCTGGGTATAGAAAAAGAGCGTCCTGTGCCCAAAGAAAAAAAAGTTATGCTGCCTGTTTTGGCAAGTTACTGCATTATCAAAGATACACAAAATAACGAACTCATACGTCAGCGCACGGCACAAAAACTATGGAATACCATGTGGGAATATATTGGCATAGATACAATTATTTTTGACGCTGCCCTATCAGCAAAAGAACAAAAAGAACTTGCCCGGCAAAGCATTGTCATTGAATTAGCAGCCTTTTTCAAGATCCCGCAGGCAGAACTTGAAGAAAAAATCAGCAAAGATGCCTTTTGCGTTCACTCCAATTATACCAACCACAATTTAACTGCCTGTTTCTTTACATGGCAATTAACAAAACAGGAAGAACAACATATCAAAAATACTGCGCAAAAATACAAGTATCTTTGGACAGATAAAACCGAAAACTATGCCATGGCTTCACATCACAGAAAAGCCCATATAAAGCATACCAGAACTTTCCCGGAAATATTTGCAACTTTACAGGGAAAGAACTTTTGAAAAAGTTCTCTCCCTGTACCCTCTCTCAAAACTTTTTAATATAAAAGCGTATAAAAATAAAATTCTCAATATTTACCGAAAATGCTCTAAAGCAGCGACAGCAGAGATAATCATTTCCCCAAAAAAAATAAAAATTACGAATGTTATGCGGAAATGCCCTAAAGCTTACTTATTATTAAAAAGCTCAATTCTGCGCAGATGTCTGCCTGCAAGAAATTCTGTTTCAAGGAAAATATCTGCTAAATTGACAGCAACGCCGGCGCCCGTCACTCTTTCCCCAAGGCAAAGCACATTGGCATTATTGTGTTCACGGCAAGCGCGTGCATGAAATTCACAAGTTGCAAGAGCGGCGCGTATGCCTTTTACTCTGTTGGCAGCCATGCTCATGCCAATGCCTGTGCCGCAAATCAAAATACCAAAAGTCCCGTCTTCCGCAAGAACCTTATCTGTCACTTTGAAAGCACTGTCCGGATAATCACAGCTCACAGCCTGTTCCGGTCCCAAATCAACAACTTCATGTCCTTTTTCCTGCAAATGTTTGACGAGAACTTCCTTTAAACTAAAGCCTGCATGGTCTGATGCAATAAAAACTTTCTTTGTCATATAAACCTCTTAATCAGCTGAAATTTCCGTGCCCTGCGGCAATTCAAATATTAAATCTTCCGCATTATAGATTGGAGGAGTGCTCCTTTCCTTTACCAATAAAATCGCTTTGTAATCATCAATAAGTGATGAAATTACAACACGATAAGGAAGCATTGCATTGTTTTCTTCATACTGCAAATCAAAAGCCCAGGCATTGTCAATCTCGCAATGCACAGGCATACCGAGTGCATTGAGCTGTACCATACCGTCCATATTGATGCTGCTGAAATAATAGGTATATTTTTCATGATCCTTTTTAGCATTTTTAGATTTTACAGTATCTAACTGCAATTCCTGTAAAACTTGATTAAAACCGCCGCGCAGCAGCAGGGACATTTCGTAAAAAGACAAAGGAACAGGCATACCAAGGCTGACAAGAGGATTCATTTCACCGAAATTTTCCATGCGTATAGCCCGTTTTTCCTGAACAAGGTACATAAGCACCTGCTCCGTATCTTCGCGCACTTTTGCAATACTTGCCCCAACACCAGCCATTACATCAACCCGAAGCGGCAAAGAGCCGTTGCTCCAAAAAATATAATTGACGCGATTGGTATTATCCTTATCCCCGAAGCGAAAACTTCCCTGCAGCGTATAAGGATTTTCAGAAATAGTATGGGTTGTAAATTTTTGCCAGCGCGCTTCCTGTTCTTCCGCGCTTGGAAGAGTCACTTTACTTGGGGCACAGGCATTTAATACCATGCAAAATCCAAGGACAAAACAAATCCTAAACCATATTTTCATAAAAATAATTCCTTAAGTTTTTTTTCAATTTCCGTATTATGCTTGATAGATAAAGATTTTTCGTAGGCTGTACGGGCGAGCTCATTTTTGCCGTTTACTTTGGCAATATCCCCATAATGTTCCCACATGGTTGCATCTTCACCGGCGCTTGTATTGGCATAAGAAACAGCTTTTTCAATATAGGCAAGCGCGGTTTTATATTCTCCTTTGACATAATAAAGCCATGCGAGAGAATCATTGATATAGCCTTGCTTTGGATGCAGGCTGTCTGCCTTCAAAAGATATTCTTCTGCACGTTTTAAATCTTTATTTTGCTCAACAAGAGAATACCCCACAAAATTCAGCGCTTCATAATTTTCCGGGTCAATTTCTAAAATTTCGAGCATAATCTGCATTGCTTTTTCTTTTTCATCTAAATGAAAACAAGTATATGCAAAACGATATTTAGCATGAATATCATCGGGATATTCTTTTAAAAATTGATACAAAACTTCATAGGCCTGCTCATATTTTTCCTGAACCATATAAGTTTGGTATTCAAGCACTTTATAATTTTTAGCATCTGGTGCAACAGCC
>CAOMFZ010000101.1 GCA_948482415.1 uncultured Mailhella sp. | reverse complement strand
ATAAATAGACAATATACGCAGAAAGTGAGGAATTAAGCATATTGATAAAGAGCCTTGGCAAGCGGATTTTCACAGATTCATACCATGGCGTGTTGATATCTTCATCTTGTCCCGCACCCATCATACCCAGCAAATCAGAGCTTGCGTCTTCCTGAATAATATCAATAACGTCATCGTGGGTGACGGCGCCCATTAAATGCCCTTCTCTGTCCACAACAGGCAGGGCAAGGAAGTTATAGTGAGAAAGAATTTGGGCAACTTCTGATTTATCCGTATCAAATTGGACAGTAACAGGGTCCCGCTGATCAGAAAGCAGATCTTTCATAAGCGTATGGGGTTTGGAAAGCATGAGTTCGCGTAAAGAAATAATCCCCACAAGCTTGTCTAAGTGGTCAACCACATAAACATAATACGGCATGTCTTTGTCTTCCAGTTCAATGCGGATATGCCGGATAGCCTGATCCACATTGATATCAGAGGGCACAGTGATAATTTCCGTGTTCATAACCCCTGCCGCCGTATCCGGGTCAAAGGAGAGCAGAGCGCGGAGCTCCATGGCATCTTCCGGGGTCAGATTATTCAAAAGAATGTCGCGGTGGTCTTCGTCAACTTCGTCCAAAACGTCAACAGCGTCATCAGGATCCATGGCGGACAAAATACGGGCGGCATCTTCAGCATCAAGGTTTTCAATAACATCTCTTGCCTGCGTTTCGTCAAGTTCCGCAAGAGCGTCTGCCGCGTCTTCCGTTTCCATGTGGGTAATCATGCAGAGTTGTTTTTCAAGGGGGAGAGATTCCATGAATTCTGCACGGTCAGCAGGGTGGACAAGCTCGCTGTCCATAAAATTAGGGTCGCAGGGGTCATAGTCCACAATTTCATTATCTTCAGTCAGATAAGAAACATTTTCCTGGTGATTTTCCGAGTCTTCTTCAATATCGTTTTCAGTATATTCTGTTATATCCTGTAAATTTTGTGTTCTTGCTTCTTGATTTTCTTCTGTCTTTTTTTCTGTTGTTTCATCGAGATTTGCTTCAGGAGCAGTATTGAAAAATTGGCTGATATTGTCATTTTCTGCAGGAGTTGTCTGTTCGGTATGTTGTGAATTTTTCATGGTATCTTCATTCGTTTGTGGCATACAGACCTCCTTAATATAAGAAAAAAAGGATTTGCTTGACGCTTAATCTAAAACAACGTATTTTACTACGTTAATGCATTTATGCACAAGCTTGTTTTTCTTTATCACTAAAACCTGATTGGGGCAAGTTTGAATTATTATAACATATTTTTATGGAGTGTATTGTGGCAGAGCAATTATGCGAAATTTTTGGACAAAAAGGTGCAGATTTTGTGAGGAAAATTATCAGGTTGGCGCTTGATGAGGACGAACAGGATTTAACTGCCAATGGTATTTTTGCTGAAAATGATATGTCCTATGGCAAGCTGATTGCCCGTCAAGACACCTGTGTTGTTGGCTTAGTGCTTATTCCTGCCATTTTGCAGGAACTTGGCGTCAGTGAGCCTGAAAAATTATACAGTCTCAAAGTCCGGGAGGGAAGCTATTTAAAAGATATGGAAATTGCGGCTGAATTTGAAATGAATACAGCCCTTCTTTTAAAAGCAGAACGTATTATTTTGAATTTTATCACACGGTTAAGCGGTATTGCCAACTATACCAAACTTTATCTGAAAGAACTCACAGGAACAGGCGTAACCTTGCTTGATACCCGCAAAACACTTCCCGGACACAGATATTTGGATAAATATGCAGTGCGTGTGGCTGGTGCCAAAAATCACCGCATGACTTTGGCTGATATGCTTATGGTAAAAAATAACCATGTGGACGCGGTTGGCTCCATTACAAAGGCGGTGGAAAAACTCCGTCAGACCTATGGAACGTCCTGTCCTCCCATTATTGTGGAATGCCGTGATAAAAATGAAGTTTTGGAAGCTGTGGGTGCTGCTCCGCAGAGAATTTTGCTGGATAATATGAGTATTCCGGAGCTTTCCGAAAATTTACCGCTCATTCCCCGTACCATTGAAGCGGAAATCAGCGGCGGGGTGAATTTAAAAACTATTCGTGATTTGGCACTGTCCTGCAAAACTCGTCCTGCAGATTTTATTTCTGTGGGAAGTATTACCCATTCTGCTCCCATTGCAGATTTCAGTTTGAGGGTAAGACGTTTAAAATAATTGTATTTTTTGGGAGAAACTATGAAATCTTTGTCATTATATACTGATAAGGTGAAAGAACTTAAACAAAAATTGGGCTCTTCCCTTGTGATTATGGGGCACCATTATCAACAGGATGAAATTATACAACATGTTGATTTGGCAGGGGATTCTTTGCAGCTTGCGCAAATGATGGACGGCATTGATGCCGAGCATATTGTTTTTTGCGGCGTGCATTTTATGGCTGAATCTGCCTGTTTGCTGGCAAAAAAAGGGCAAAAGGTGTATTTGCCTGATATGAATGCGTCCTGCCTTATGGCTGAAATGGTGCCGGCAAAAGCTCTTGATATTGTTATTGAAAAGATTTTGAAGCATGGCAAAAAAGTTGTTCCTCTCGCTTATGTCAATACGTCTCTTGCTGTAAAAACCATTGTCGGTAAACACGGCGGAGCAGTGTGCACTTCTGCCAATGCCAAAAAAATGCTTGAATGGGCATACAGCCAGGGCGACAGCGTACTTTTTCTGCCGGACAGGAATTTAGGCAATAATGTGGGAAATATGCTGGGAATTGCCCAAGATAAACGCCATACTTTGGATATCCGCAATAACGGTGAAAATTTGGATTACGATGCAATCGACAAGGCAAGTCTTATTTTCTGGGACGGCTGCTGTCCTATCCATGAATTTTTCAAACAGGAACATATTGATGCCATGCGTCAAAAATATCCCCATGCAAAAATTTATGTTCATCCGGAATGTCCGCAGGAAATTGTGGCACAATGTGACGGAGCAGGCTCAACATCTTATTTGATTGATGTGGCAGAAAAAGCACAGAAAGGCGATGTGCTGGTGATCGGCACTGAAGCAAATCTTGTCAATCGTCTGGCTGATAAGCATAAAAACCGCGGTGTAACGGTTATTCCTTTATTAAATGACGCGCTTTGTCTTGATATGGCAAAAATTACAGAGGCATTGCTCTGCAAAACATTGGAAGACATTGTTGCAGGTACTGCAAAGCCTGTGCAAATTGACAGTTCATTGATTGAAGATGCTAAAAAATCTCTTGTTCGTATGCTTAATCACTGTGCAAAATAAGAATATGGATTGAGGTACTATCATGTATTATCGTTCTGAAGTTTTAGTCGTTGGAAGTGGTTTAGGTGCTTGTGCTGCTGCTTTAACCTTGGCAGATCGGGGAGTTCAGGTCAGTATGTTATGCCCGACTGAAACTTTGGACGGCGGCAACTCTGACCTTGCACAAGGCGGTATTGTTTATGTGCACGATAATCCTGAAGAATTTTATTCTTTAGAAAAAGATATGCTGAACGCCGGGCATAATTATAATTTTGTCAAGGCAGTCCGTTATCTTGCAGACCATGGAGGTGAAGCTGTACAGAAAATTTTGATTGACCGCCTGCATGTTCCTTTTAATGTACGCAGCGGCACTGTCGCTGACTGGGATTTAACTTTAGAAGGCGGACATTCTGCACCCCGTATTCTGCACTGTGCCGATTATACGGGACATTCCATTATTCAGGCTATTCATAAAGCGATTTTGGAGCATAGAAATATCAATGTTCGCTATAAATGTTCTGCTGTGGATTTGATTACCACAGACCACCATTCTCATTTGGACATGTACCGCTATCAGCTGGAAAACCAATGTGCGGGCGTTTATGCCTATAATGTGGAAACAGAACAGGTTGATCAGCATCTTGCCACCTTTACTATTTTGGCAACCGGCGGGGTGGGCAATGTTTTCCTGCACTCAACCAACAGCGACTGGGCAGTGGGTTCCGGTATTTCCATGGCACAGCGTGCCGGAGTGCGTCTTGCCAATATGGAATTTGTGCAGTTTCATCCTACTTCCCTGTATCATAAAAGCAAGCGTCATGCCCTTATTACCGAAGCTCTTCGCGGTGAGGGTGCTGTTCTTGTCGATTTGGACGGCAAGGAATTTATGCAGAAATATGACGAGCGCAAAAGCCTTGCTCCCCGTGATATTGTTTCTCAGGCTATTGCCACAGAAATGCTTATGACCGGCGCACAGCATGTCTTTTTAGATGCTACAAAAGTTGACTGCGATGTAACGACACGTTTTCCCACTGTTTTTCAAAGCTGCATGAATATTGGCGTAGACATGCGCAAAGATTTTATTCCTGTTGTTCCTTCTGCACACTATTTCTGCGGCGGCATTTTAGTGGATTTAAAAGGCAGAACAACACTGGGAAATCTCTACGCTGTCGGGGAATGCAGCTGTACCGGTATTCACGGGGCTAATCGTCTTGCGAGCACGTCCCTGCTGGAAGCTCTTTTATGGGGCTTTGGTGCGGGAAAAGATATTGCTGAAAATCTTGCCGCAGGAAACTGCATTGACGAACGTGTTTTTGATTCTATTGCGGAATGGGAAAATACAGGCAGTGAACACAATGACGACCCCGCTCTTATCGCTCAGGACTGGGCAAGTATACGCCATATTATGTGGAACTATGTAGGAATTATGCGTACAGAAAGCCGTTTGCGCCGTGCATTTGGAGAGCTTCGCGATTTGTCCAGCAATTTGCACGATTTTTACCGCAACACGCCTCTTTCTCCGGAGCTTGTACGTTTGTTCCATGGCTGCAATACTGCCTATCTGATTACACAGGCAGCGCTTAGAAATAAAAATAGCCTCGGCTGTCACCACAGAGAAGAATAGTTTTTTATTTTTTTTTGGGGGAGATTATCTCCCCCAAACCCCCTAATCACAAAACCGTTATAGACTTTGTCCATAACGGTTTTGTTTTATATTATTTTATTATATTGTTATAAGATTGCTTCGTCGTTATCACTCCTCGCAATGACGGAGATATGTGGCTTGTACTTCATTAATACGCCATTGCGAGCGTTAGAACACTTCCGAAAATAATTGCAACAAATTTTTATAAGAAAGCTTAAAAATTTTTGTAAAGGGGTGCAGGGGAAGAAACTTTTTATAAAAAGTTTTGCCCCTGCATAGAAAAGTTGCAAAATTTATTGGAAACGCTCTAGATAGTGTCGTCAATTACTTATAACCAATTGATTTTATTATATAAATTTATTTTTATATTTTATAATTTTACCAATGATTTCAATATGTTGTATTTATAATGACGACACGCCCTAGGGTATGTTTCCAAATTCTTAATAATAAAATCAACGTCAGCAGTGTCATTTATCTGAAAAAGGGCAATGCTTTTGATTTACAGCGTTTCCCCGTTAGCTTACCCTTTGGTTGGGTTCAAGGGGGGAAGCCCCTTGTAAAGGGTTTTTATATGGCTTTGCCATATAACTATGACAGTTACATGGATTAAAAACTTTTTTTAAATTAATTTGGAAACACACCCTAGTATAGTATGATTATTATAACATATTGTTTTATTATTCTTTTGTTATTTGTTAAAAAGATAACAAATAATTGTTTGCTATTCACTCACCTTTTGCTGATATAAAATTATTTACCGAAAAATCTTACTCTCCCATTGACTTTTGTTTTGAATGCAGGTACAAGGAAATCATAAATATAGGTATAACTTTTACCTTGTGAAAAATATTTTTTGGAGGTTTTTTCATGAGTATTAGCAGACGTGATTGTTTGATGGGATTTGGTGCATTGGTTGCAGGCGGTGCTGTAACTTCTTTGGTTGACGGCGGCTCACACTTGGTACACGCTGCTCCGGCTAAACGCTTTGAACAGGTAAACGGCGAATTTGGCTGGACTCCTCATAAATTAGATCCATTTGAATGTGCAGAAGCTGCATACGAAGGATACTGGTATAAAGGTTATGCCTGCGGTTATGGCGTATTCTATGGTATTATCGGTGTATTAGGCGAAAAATACGGTGCACCGTACAATCAATTCCCATTCTCCATGCTTGAAGCAAATAAGGGCGGTATTTCTGACTGGGGAACAATTTGCGGTGCTCTTTATGGTGCAGCCGCTGCCTATGCTCTTTTCTGGGGAAGAGATGACCGTACTCCTATGGTACATGAATTGTATCGTTGGTATGAAAAGACCGCTTTGCCAATTTATGATCCAAAAGATAAAGCACAAGGCGTTCAAGGAGCAATTCCAAGCAATGTTTCCGGTTCTGTTCTTTGCCATATTTCTGTTTCAAAATGGTGTTATGAAAACAAGATTGAAGCAACCGCCAAGGCAAGAAACGAACGCTGCGGTCGTTTGACAGCTGACGTTGCCATGAAAGCAGCTGAAATTTTCAACCAGAAGATTGAACTTGGAAAAGATTTCAAGACAACAATGCCGGTACAGGATTCTGTAAAATACTGCAAGACCTGCCACCAGACCAAGGGTGAAGAAACCAACTGGGCTAAGGGTGTTATGGATTGTACTCCTTGCCACAGCGGTTCAGAAGCAACCGGTAATATGTTTAAAGATCACCCATAAAATTTACCTATAAATTTTAGGTTGATATAATTTTAGCCCGCTTGTTTGCAGACAGGCGGGCTTTTTTTGTGTAACTTTGAAATATTTGTTTTTTGGGGAAATGCTCTAACGCGTATTGTTTTATCATTTTACATATATTTTACAGCAGTACTCCTTTTATTTTTACAATGGTATTTTATATCATTTTCAACCTCAAAAAAAAGGAGTTATTATGAAAATTAAATCAATGTTAACCTGTGGTTTGACAGCAAGCGTATTAACAGGCTTATTGTCATTTTCGTTTATTGGTTCTGCCTTTGCGGAATGGAAATCTTCTTCCCCTGTTACAGTGCTTTCACGGGAAGAGGGTTCAGGAACACGCGGTGCGTTTGTGGAACTTTTTGATGTTCTGGGGCTATTCCAGGGAAAGAAAGCAGACCTGACAACAGCAGACGCCCAAATTACCAACAGTACATCTGTCATGCTAACAACAGTTGCTGGTGATGAATATGCTATAGGCTATATTTCACTTGGCGCTTTGAATGATAAAGTCAAAGCTGTTAAAATAGATAATATTCTGCCAAGTATTGAGAATATTCAAAATGGTACCTATACCGTATCCCGTCCTTTCAATATTGCAGTAAACCCAAAAACACAAAATGCAGCGGCAGAAGATTTTATTGCGTTCATTTTGAGCGCTGAGGGGCAGAAACTTGTGGAAAAAGCAGGGTATATTCCTGCTGCCGAGCAAAAAGAATTTGTCTCAGCAAAGCCTAAAGGAAAAGCTGTTGTCGGCGGTTCTTCCTCTGTTTCACCTGTAATGGAAAAATTGCTTGAAGCATATAAACTTGTCAATCCTGACGCAGACCTTGAACTGCAGGTTACAGATTCTACAACGGGTATGATTTCTGTAATCAACGGCAATTATGATATTGGTCTTGCCAGCCGTGAGCTTAAGGCTAAAGAACTGGAACAGGGGTTGAAACCCATCGTTATTGCGATAGACGGGATAGCTGTTATAGTCAATAAAAATAACAGGGTAGAATCTCTCTCAAAGGAAGCGGTAAAGTCCATATATTCAGGTGACACCAAAACATGGGCAGAGGTTTTAAAATAAATGAGACCTCAGGCATGGAATGAAAAAATCATGCGAGGTGTGTTTTTTGCAGCGGCTTCAACTTCGGTTTTGGTCGTTGCATTTATCTGCATATATCTTTTTCATAACGGCGCACTCGCATTAACAAAAATTGGACTTTGGAATTTCCTTGCAGGCACAGTTTGGCGTCCGAACATTGAAATTTTTGGCATATTTCCCATGATACTGGGAAGTATTTATGTGACGCTCGGGGCAATTATTGTTGGGGTTCCAACAGGTATTTTAACTGCTGTTTTTATGGCATTTTACTGTCCGCAAAAATTGTATAGACCTTTGAAAATCGCCACAGATATTTTAGCTGGTATTCCGTCTGTAGTTTATGGATTTTTCGGTTTAGTTGTTATTGTACCTTTGGTGCGTGATTTTGGGCAAGCTTTGGGATTTGGAGGTAATGGCAATA
>CAOMFZ010000100.1 GCA_948482415.1 uncultured Mailhella sp. | reverse complement strand
TATCGTTTTTGCTCTCATTGTTGTGGCTCTTAAATAGTGTGAACACGCCCTAGTTTACAATTAACTCAATAAAAAAAGAAGGTAAAATTCAGATGAGTAAACCATACATTGTTTGTTATATGATGACTTCTGTAGACGGAAGAATTGACTGTGATATGACAGCAAAACTTACAGGCGTAGAGGACTACTACCCAATTTTAGCGGAATTGAAATTAGAGTCAGCTGTAAGCGGAAAGAGAACCGCGCAATTGGAATTGGCAGAAAAAGGAGAATTTCAGCCTAAAAATGCCACACACGCAGAACAAGAAACCTTTTCAAAAAAAGCCGATAATTCAAAAGGCTATACCATTGTTGTGGACACAAAGGGCACACTTCTCTGGAAAGATGACAGTGAATACAAGAAGCCGCATATTTTAATCACGTCCAAGCAGGTTAGCCAGGAATATTTAGCCTATTTGGACGAAAAAAATATTTCCTATATTGTGGCAGGCAATGAAAAAATTGATTTAGCTTCTGCCTGTGAAACACTGAAAGAAGGCTTTGGAATTGAAAGATTGGGTATTGTTGGCGGACCCTCAATCAATACGGCTTTTCTTGACGCAGGATTATTAGATGAAGTCATTGTTCTTATCGGAGCAGGGATTGACGGCAGAGCATCATTCCCGCCTGTTTTCAATAGAAAAGACAATGGACAAAACTCCCCCACTCCCCTTACACTGCTTGAAGCAAAAACCTATGATTCAGGAGCTGTATTTATTCGTTATAAAACAAAAAAATAATGCCTTGCGCATACCCGCACTCAAATAAAATGCTCCAGCCCCAAAACGAACTTTGGGGCTTTTTTTACCGTATAAAAACGTCAAAAATTTTTCCTTGAAATTTTCATATAAAAAATATATATTTTTTATATGAATTTTGAATATGATATTAACAAAAGCATAACAAACAAAACAAAACATGGTGTTGATTTTGAGGAAGCAAAAGCCCTTTTCAAAGACGAAAATCTGCTTGTTTTGCCCTTGAAAATAGCACAGGATGTGCGAGCCTCGCAGAGCGAGCGAAACAATTTTCGCACAAATTGTGAGCGAGAGCGAATGCATAGCAGGACGCTATGCTGAGCGGCATTTTTATTTGAGGACGAAAAACGTTATGCTTATGTTGGAAAACTCAATAATAAAATATGGACGGCAATCATTACATGCAGAAACGATGTAATTCGAATTATATCTGTACGCCGAGCACATAAAATCGAGGAAAGACTATATGAAAGCGACTGAATTTGATAAACTTTTTGACGAAGGAGAATGTGTTGTTCCCTACGCGGATTTGGACAAGGCATATCGCCCCAATAAAATGAAGCGTATTAATATTGATTTTCCTGCCTGGATGGTGGAAAGCATTGACAACGAAGCAAAAAAAATCGGCATTACCAGACAATCCCTGATAAAAGTCTGGATTTCAAATTGCCTTAAAGAGAAAGCTGTATAAATAAAGAAAGCCCCAGATTGAATAACAATGGGCTATTTTTAATCTAGCATTTTTATTATTTATTTTCTCACAAACACGCCGTTGAAATCAACCGGAAAAAGATTGGGAGCGTGGACTATGCAAAGGCTGTCCTGCAAAGTAAGCAGATAGAGTTTTTGTTCGTTAAGGGTGGTCAGTGCAAGCCAAAGTTTACCCTGTTCAGGGAGTTCCGCGCGGAAAAGTAACTGAGGCATAGACTGGGGCATGGTCTGGTGATTTTTCTTGTCTGCTTCACCATTTTTTTTCGGTGCTTTTTCCCCTTGCTCTTTTGGGCTTTGCTCGTCAGCCAAAGCGGATTTTTTATCGCATTTTTCAATATCTTCTGCTTTTTCTTTGGCAGCAGTATTTGTTAAATACGAAATATTGCCGTAGCCCTGCAAAATAATTTTCTCTTCTTCTTTTGTCAGGGTCACAAAGGTCTCCCCTTTGACATACCGCCCAAGCACAGGCTCATGCCAAATACCTTGCGCCAGTTCCTGTGTTTTAGCAACGGTTGCCAGCATAAAGGCATGATATTCAGGGATTTGCGGAACCTGTGTTTTAAAAGAGTTTGCAACCGTATTTCTGCCTGTATCAAGCCAAACTTTATGCCCGCGCCACAGCTTGCGGTATGCTTTTCTATCCAGCTTTTTCACCAGCAGTTTCCATGTTTGGTTGAGCATGCTGTCAGCCAAAGCATATTGTTCATTTTCCGCTAAAAACAGAGCATGCTTTTCGTCTGTCAGAAAAAACTCCGCTGGTTCGGCTTGTGCTGCATTTTCTGTATTTGCAGTATTGACAGGGGGTTCTGTAATCATACCGCCCGTATTTTTGTTTTCTTCAGCCTTGTTTTCGGCATTTTTTGTTTCATCGGCAAATTTTTTCTGCCGGGCGGCAAATTCCGCCTGCGGGTCAAATTCTTCATACAAAGAAAGCTCTTTGGCAAGGGCAGTCCCCTGCACAAAGAGCAAAACAAAAAGAAAAACAAAAATACGTTTCATCTATAAACCAATACGGTTAAAACTAATTTGGCAGCGCAGTTTTAGGATAACGTGGAGCATTTTCATACGCCTGCATGGCAATGCTCATATAGGCATTATCAAAATTCTGCGGTTTTTCGGGCAGGCTTTTCGCCACCGCATACAGCCCTGCCAGCATATCGCCAAAATCCACATAGCCCATGTGCGCAAGGCGTATCAATTCGTCTTTCATGGGCTCCTGTCCTGCCGCAATAACAACGCCTGTTTCTTTTGCCGCAAGGCTCACCAGTTCACTGCCTGCAACCCCCTTGGGCATTGCCACAGATGTCAGCCCCCATGCATAGTGAGTTTTGGCAAAGGGTTCCAGTCCCATGGCTTTTATACCTGCTCTGGTCATTTGTGCCAACGCATAATGTTTTTGATACAGTCCGTCCAAACCACCATAACCGCCGTCTTTGACATCTTCAAAAATCATGGTCAGCGCTTCGCGAAGTCCTACAATCAAAGAAACAGGAGAACTGAAATTGGTTTGATTTTTGAGCACATTTTTGAGTTCTGCTTTCAAATTGAAGTAGAAACAGCTGGGTTCAACTTTTTCTGCTTTTTTCCATGCTTTTTCTGAAAACGCAAGCAAAGATAAACCTGCCGGCACCATAAGCCCTTTTTGTGAGCCGGTGAGCAGTGCATCAATGCCCCATTCGTCCATGGGCGCAGGAGAAATTCCCACAGAGGAAATACCGTCTGTCACCAGCAAAACATCATATTTTTTGGTGACTTGTGCTATTTCATAAATGGGGTGCATAACGCCGGTTGAGGTTTCGCAGATTTGTATGCAAACGCCCTTTGCGTCCGGATTTTTCTGCAAAGCTTCTTCAATGTCACCCGCTAAAATGGCTTCGCCCCAAGGCTTTGCAATTTCCACGATTTCAAGTCCCTGCACTTTGGCAATTTCCCGCCAGCGTTCGCCAAATTTTCCAGCCTGTGCGACAATAATCTTTTCACCGCGGCTGAATAAATTGGTAATTGCCGCAGTCATGGCTCCGGTACCGGAACTTGCCAGAGGCAAAACCTCTTGTTCCGTGCCGAAAAGTTTTTTCAAATACCCGCGGGTTTCTTCCATAATCGCCTTAAATTCAGGCTTTCTGTGGTGTATCATGGGCATAGCCATGGCAAGGCGCACTCTGTCAGGAATGGCTGTAGGTCCGGGGGTCAAAAGGCGTAAATGATTTTTCATGGCACACTCTACTTATTTAAATAAAGTTTAACATATTCAGCAAGTTTATATAATTCAGGCAGATAAATCAGTGACTGCACAAAAATGTTTACCAAAACCAAAATAAAAACTGCCGCAGAGCCCATGTCCTTGGCGGCTTTTACCTTTGTAGAATATTCATGGGTAATTAAATCAAGAGCTTCCTCAATGGCTGAATTTAACAGCTCGGTCACAATCACAAAAAGCCACGCAATAATGGAAGCCGCAGCCAAATACCATACTTTTTGCGTATACCAGCCCAAAGCTCCCAAAAGGAATAAAACAAGAAATTCCTGCTTAATCGCCGTACTCAGCCGAAAAGCCGTGAACAAACCCTGCAGGGAGTAATTGAGCGCGTAAAAGATGTGCAGTATTCCGTTAAAAAAGCCTGTTTTCTTTTCCATGGGAGTTTCCTTTCAATATTCTTGTGTGCAGCCGGCAGATTTATTGTGAGTTTTCTGCTTATTGCTGATAACCGGGTAATTCTACGGAATGGAAATTATCGCTTTGTCCGTTTGCTTTTGGACAGGATTCACGCAAATAACAAATTTCGCAGGCACCTCGAAACGGCAGGTTTGTCAGCACGCTGAAACGGCGGATAAGCGTTGGTTCTCCGTCAATATAGGGGATATTTTCCGCTTTCAGGGCTTCAGCAATGGCATCATTTGGCTCAGGGCAGGGCGCACAGCCGGCAATTTCCACTTCCGGCAAAATCTGATACACCGTATTCATAATGATACTTTGTCCCACGCAGTTGAAACGGAAACCTTTTTCAGCGTCTTTTTTAAAAAGTTCGTCCGCTTCTTTTTCCACGCTTTCATTGAGCCAGACAGCGAGGTAATCGCCCTTTTCGGTTTTCAGAATAATGCTGTTGAGTTCTTTTGCCATTTTTTCAAAAGTATTGACCATATATTCCAAAACCTGCCCGCCAAGACGTTTTTCCTGCAAAAGCGCCATGACCGCTTCCATATCAAAATATGGCTGAATGGTGAGCACTTCTTTTGTATAGTTTGCCATAAGTATCCTCATATATTAATGTTATCAACAGTATATACGCTTTATGCAAGGTGTCAAATACTATATCTTTACATTCCCGGACTTGCAAAGTAACATAGCCCAAAAAACAAAATCAGAAATAAAGGCTTGACAAACAATGATACATAAAACACAGTTACCCTGTAAAATTCGCTATGAATATCAGGAAGATCCCAATCTTTCCATGCAGTATGCCCACGGTGTCTGGGGAGGCATCAACACGCAGGGGGAAATTGAAATCAATTTTTATGCTGAACAGGATAAAATTCCGCAGATGTCTGAACGCTATCTCAAACCGGACGGTTCCTTTGGCGCTGAAATGACTTTGACCGAAGAGGATACCCGCGTGGTGACGCGTAAAATTCAGGCTAAAATCCTTGTCAATCACCGCACGGCAAAGGCACTGCTTAACTGGCTGGCTGAAAAGATTGAAAATCTGGAAGCAGAAGAAATGCGCAGTTTTGAAATGCAGATGAATAAAAACGACCGCGAACAATAAAAACAGCAAGGAATAAGCATGGCAAAGAAAAACAGATACTTGTATGACGAAAAGGCTGGTGAAGAAGAAAAACGCATCAGCCGTTCCCAGAAAAAACGCGACAGCAGCAGCCTGCAAAAAATAGGTGAAGAAATCGCCAATTTGGCGCCAGCCAAACTGGATATGCTTCCCCTGACAGAAGATTTGCAAAGTGCCATTGCCGAATACAAAAGAATAACAAACAGAGAAGCCAAAAGACGTCAGCTCCAATATATTGGACGCCTTATGCGTGAAGCGCAGGAAGAAACTGAAAACAATAATCAGGAAGACCTTGTCAGCGTATATCTTGCCATGAAAGACGAGATATAGTCGCGGGTGTATTCCATTCCTGAAAAGAGTTTCTTATATCCTCATTTATTCATATTGACAACGCGCTTTTCCTTGCGTATTATTATTACAAATATCATAAGAGAGGTGCGCGATATGCCATCATTAAAAACAATTTTATGTGCATTAGATTTATCCGAACACAGTCAAGTGGTGGCAGAACATGCCTGCATGCTTGCAAAACTGTCCGGCGCAAAAATTTACGCCATGTATGTTGCTCCAACCATGACCCAATACACAGGCTTTCATGTAGCTCCAAACACTATTGACGGCTTTGTGGGCGAAATCGTTTCAGGCGCTGAAAGCAGCATGGCTGAATTTGTAGCTAAACATTTTGAAGGCGTTGAAGTAGAAGCTGACGTTGTTGTCGGTTATGCAACAGAAGAAATTCTTGCTGCTGCTGATAAACATGGCGCTGACATTATTGTTATGGGTACCCATGGACGTAAAGGCATTGACAGAATTTTGTTTGGCTCAGTTGCAGAAAAAGTTGTAACCCAATCCAGAATTCCTGTTCTTACCATTCGCCCTGCCGGAGCTGCTGAAGCAGAACAAGAATAAGAATTATTTTTATAAAAATAGAATAAAAACATACTGAAGCAAGCACAAACACTTGCTTTAGTATGTTTTTTTGTTAAAAAAAACATATCAACTAAAAAAGAGGATGAATTTTTTAAAAAGTATCCCCCTTTACCACAAACAAAAGGTTTAAGGTTTCACCTTACTATCATGTGAGGGGTATTCCCCCCCACACCCCGACCAAAGCAATTTTTTGTAGGGGGAAGCTAACGGGGGCGGAGCCCCCTTGCCCTCCCCCCTACGACCCCATGCAATGCCCCCATTTCACACTTTTCCAGCAATTCGTTTCACTCATCGCTTCCAAAGGGTGAAATTTCCAAGCGCAAAAATTTTGCATAATCAACGAGTTAATTACACCATAATATTATAATAAACTTTCATATATGAACAGACTTAAGCCGTTCTGCGCATGCAGTACGGCAAATTACAAACTTCCAAAAATGCAGGAAACAACAGTTTTCAAAAATCTACACAATGTATGTTGTGGCGAACTCTCAAAAAATAGACAGCGTGAGCTGTTTTATTTTTTGAAAGAGAGCTAGAGGGATTAAGGAATGGGGATACAAAGGGGAAAAACTAAAAGGGACTTGTCCCTTATGGTTTTCCCCTTTCAAAAATCAGCATGGGGATATTCGCCATAAAAAATTTACTTTTATTTGGTAAAAAGACAAAAGCCTTATAAAAAAAATTTTTCTTATTCTTTTTTTCTTTTTTTAAAAAAGAAAGGGAGCAGTATACTGCTCCCCTAAATTATTGATAACCCTTTATGGATTACTTATTCCATTCAGGTTTACCCATAGCTCTCAAGTATTCGTTGATAGCGTCCTTTCCGCCTACGAAGTCAGCCATTTCAGGCCATACCTTTTCATATGCAGCTTTTTGCCATTGATCTTCATCTTCAAGATAGGAAACTACGAGACCTTGTTCGATAAGAGCCTTCTTAGCCTTTTCGCCGTCGCTCTTTTGGTATGCCAATACTTCGTCTTGAGCATATTTACCAGCTTCAATCATAAGAGCTTGGTCTTCAGCACTCATTTTGCGGAATACACGTTCGCTGATTACGAGTGGTTGAATTTGGTAAGTATAGTGAACTTCTGTCAAGTATTTTTGGTTAGCTTCGAGGAATTTCATTGCTTGGAAGCCGATGTAGCCATAGCATTGACCGTCAACAACGCCTTGCTGCAAAGCGGTGAAGGTTTCTGACCAGGAAATAGGGGTTGGGCTGCCGCCGAATGCTTTATAGGAAGCAATAAGAACAGCAGATTGAGGAACACGGAATTTCAAGCCTTGGATATCAGCCATTTTGGTTATTGGGTGACGGCTGTTAGAAATGAAACGGAAGTCGGTGTATGTGAAGCAAAGAAGACGGAAGCCAGCGCCTGTAGCATAGCTGTTCAAGAGTTCAGCTGGTTTGCCGGTTGTACCAGCAACAACTTCGTCAAGATCTTTCCAGAGGTATGGAAGAGTCATAAGACCAAGGCGTTTTTCAAAAGGTACGAGGTTAGCGATACCGCCAACTGCAAAAGGAAGAGTTCCTTTTTGAACGTTACGGAAACATTCAGATTCGTCACCTAAAGCAGAACCGAAGAATACTTCAATTTTGATATTGCCATTGCTTTTTTCTTCAACATATTTTTTGAAGGCATTAGCAGCGTAACCTTGTTCAGAATCTTCTGGGTCACCTACTGCCATGTTGTAAGAAGTTGCAGCGTTTGCCATGAGAGGCATAGCAAGCATAGCAGCAACGGTTAATGAAATAAGGCTTTTAAATTTCATAAAATGCTCCTAAGTTTAAGGTTTTATAAACCATATT
Source organism: uncultured Mailhella sp. (assembly GCA_948482415.1). Lineage (GTDB taxonomy): Bacteria > Desulfobacterota > Desulfovibrionia > Desulfovibrionales > Desulfovibrionaceae > Taurinivorans. The sequence goes on along the minus strand of CAOMFZ010000100.1, from coordinate 117 downwards.
TTCTCTTCCTGCTTCCAACACAGAAGCAGGAAGAAGATTTATACTTTAATTTCTTTATACACTATTCCACAAGACTTGGCAACCACAAAGAGAGCTGAGGAATTAAAATAATGATAA
>CAOMFZ010000099.1 GCA_948482415.1 uncultured Mailhella sp. | reverse complement strand
ATTTGAGAATATGAACCGTACCTGTCGGGTCATCTGACGGGTTATTGACACGTTTTTGGGTAGACATTTGTATGCCATAATTCATGTAATCGCCAAGAATGGAATTCATATTCTTGGTCATTGAGGAATACATCATATTGTGAGTAATACGCATACAATTCTCCTTTATCCCCGCTTAGTTTACTGCTTCATGCCAAGGAGGGTTTCAAACATTTGGTCTGCCGTGGAAATCAGTTTGGCAGCAGCTGTATAGGAATGTTGATATCTAATCAATAACGTTAATTCTTCGTCAAGGTTTACCCCGGAAACGCCTTGTGCCTGCGTGTCAGCTTCTTCTGCAAGGGTTCCGTAATAGCTGGCATTGAAATTTGCATTTCGTGTATCGGAACCAATATTGCCAACAATACCTGCATAATAAGATAATAAACTTTCTTCTCTTGTTTCCCAGGGGGTGTTGATTTTTACAGTGGCTTCCGCAAGCTTGCTGATACGCTGAGCAATAAGACCGTCACCTTCATTGCCTTCTGTTTGTCCGTCAATGGAAGCCGCGTTGATATATTCAGGGTGGTCAACCAAATTGGGGTTAATGGCAATGTCTGTAGCATTTTCGCCAACAAAGAAAGTGTTTATGCCAAGGGCTGCCCATACGCCTGTGGTGTCAGAACCCATTTTGAATTCAACGCCTTCAGCTGCTGTGAGTTGAAGTACGCCGCCTTCAATGGTTGCGGTAATGAGCTGATTGCCGTTTCCGTCAACAAAACTTCTGTTGATTGCACTGGCAACATCTTGCAGACTGTGCTTTTTGGGGTCAAAGTTTTCGACTGGGACACCGCCGGTGGGATTGAAATTTAAAGAACCTGACAAAAGAGGTTCGCCTGACTTTTCATCATAGAAATACATATTCAAATTACCTTCGGTCAATCTGTCATGGAAAGCATAGCTTTGCCAGTCACTGCCGAGCGGTAAACTTGTGTCTTCAATTTGAGTGGTGCCGATAATTTGGTTGAAACCGTCAAGACCTGCGCCCTGACTGTGAATACGGTTTACTTCCCAGATAAGGCTTTCTGCTAAAGCATCGAGCTGTGCTTCATACTTGCCGATTTTATTGTCGCGCACGTCACAGTATGCACCAAGCTTTCCGCCGAGAGCTTCCATATCAACGCTCTTGCTGACGTTGATAGGGTCACGGGTCGGCTTATGCCACATGACGCTGTCTTTTGGGACAATATAAAACTTATCGTTTACATCAAAATAAGGCGTATCGCCGTCTTTCAGATTTTCACCGGAAAAGCTGATGGAAAGTTCACCGATGTCAAGTTTTTGTCCGACCGGAGGAACGGTAAATGTATTGCCGCCGTCGGAATTTGATATCCAGGACTTGCCGTTGTCAATGGAAACCTTAAATTCTGTGGCACTGACAAATTCCAGGGTGTATTCATAGGCACTTGAGCCTTCAAAATGTAATTCACCGTTGAAGTTGGCACAGTCGTTTTCGTAGAAAGGTCCTTGATTGGAAAGATAGTACTTGGTTTGGTCTTCCAAAAGAGGCATGCCTTCCTGAAGATAAATCTTGAAATCGCGGGGACCTCTGTCTTGTACCTTAATATCAACGAGGGAGCTCAGTTCTCTGACTAATGCATCACGCTTGTCTAAAAGAGAGTTGCAGTTATTGTGCGGCGGATTGTAACTCTTTGCAATTTCCTTGTTAACATCAGCCAGCTGGTCAATAATTTCATTGACGTCAGAAATGCCAAGCTCAATATAATCATCCAGTTCTTTCTTGGTATCGGCAAGAGACTGCTTTGCATTTCTGTATAGCATGGTCAGGTTTTGGGTTTTGGAGATGATGTCTTCCCGAACCGGAATACTTTCAGGATAAATATGAAGTTCTGACCATGAGTCAAAAAATTCTGTTAATTGGTTGTGGATACCGTCGGTATTTGCTTCGTTGAAAACAGTCTGCACGGTTTGCATAATGGTGGAAGCTTCGTTCCACATGTTGGAAAGACCGTTTTGAGAAAGAAAATTGTTTTCCAAATAACGGTTAAAGTTGCGGTATATTTCCTGTGCGTAGGCGCCTGTTCCAATTTGACCCGGTCTGTAATCAAAAGGAGTGGATTCCTGGAAACGGACAGATTGACGAGTGTAACCAACAGTATTGCTGTTTGCAATGTTGTTACCGGTAGTGTTAATCGCTACCTGATTTGCTCGTACTGCGTTGCTTCCGATATTGAGTAAGTTGCCTACCATAATGCTGCCTCAAAAATTTTTAGTATCTTGCACTCAAAATACTGGCTTGCGGGTGTTGGTTCGTGTATGTTCCGCGTCTGCTGTAGCTGGTGCGCTGCGGGGGGATAATACGTTCATGCAGATAATTCAAAAGGTCCTTGCTTTGGTCCAAAAGTCCGAGAGAAAGACGAGTATTGAGTGATGCCTGTCTTGCACAGGCTTGCTCTTTTTTATCAATGCTCAGCCACAGGGAAATAATGATTTCCTTTTTGTCAGCCGGAAGCATTTGGGCATAGTCCTTTAAGCGTCCGCCGCCGAGTGCCTTGATAATGCTTTCTTTTTCGGTTGCCAGTTGTCTCAAAAGTTCATGGATTGAAAATTCAATAGTCATAATGGCATCGGTATCACGCTTTGTCAGCAGGGAAAATTCTTCCTCCAAAAGTTCTTTCATCAGGTCTAATGCTTTGTCCTGACGACTTAGCGTATCTTGAATAGTTGCAAACATTGTGATCCTCCGTCAAATTTATGGCACATAACGTGTTGATTTTTAATGGGTGCTAGGAAATCTTTTCCTTGCTGAAATAAGGTTCCGGATTGATAGAAAGCCCGTTTTGTCTTATTTCAAAGTGTAAGTGGCTGCCATTGGTTCTGCCGCTTGATCCTACTCTTGCAATTTGTGTGCCAGAAGTAACAGTATCGCCGGTCTTGACGAGCAGTTCACTGTTGTGTCCGTATACGGTTTCCATGCCGTTGCCGTGGTCTATGATAATCATATTGCCAAGTTCCGGATCTTCGCCGGCAAAGGTTACCGTGCCCTGCATGCCTGCTGTCACGGCGCTTCCGCTGTTTGCGCGAATATCAAGCCCTGTATGCCATGCTCTCTTGTTGTTGATAGGGTCAAATCTCCAGCCGAACGGAGAAGAGATTGTGCCCTCCACAGGCATGGTAAAGGCTGTTTCGGGAGCAACGGCTGCAACATGCTCAAAAACAGGAGGATTGGTGACTATGGTGCCGCCGCCGATATGTTCGGGCATTATAGTTTCAGTAGTTTGTGCCTGCTTGGCCTGTCTGTCGGTAATTTGTGCTTCTTCCTGCGGAGAAAGGGAAGCCACCAGTGTGCCCATTCTCAGCGCGTCTTCCAGACTGGGGAGCTTGAAAGCCGCCTTTGTTTCCTGTTCGGCAACTTGTGCCATTTGCTTTTCACGTTCAGCCTGTGCCAGTTCTTCCGCATGCATTGCCTTTTCACTTGCCAAAATCATGGCAATTCTTTGGTTATAAGGAATATAGGTTTGAGAAATGCCTGCCAGCATGTCAGCGGGTTCTGCCTTTGGGGCTGGAGCAGGTTCAGGGGTGGTTTCAATCTTTTGTCCTGCAAACGTAATAGGCATTTCAGGGATATTTTGGTTTACTTCAAAATTTGTCTTTTCGGTGACAACCTTTGTATTGCGCTGAGGAGTGCTTACTTGTGTTGTTCTTTCGGCGGACTGGCTGCTGCTTACCTTCTTAATGGGATTTCCCTTTGCGTCCATAAGCGCCTTTGTGCGCTTTGAGGGAGGGAGATTGGTGGTATAGGTTGTATGAATAATTTGCGGCTGTATGGTTTCTTCTGCAATCTCTTCTGCCTGCTGTGCAGGAGCCTGATTTTGATTTGTATTTTCTGCAGCAATATCACGAGCCGTATATTCTTCATAGAAATTTGCAGGATTAATGTTTGCCTGAGTGTTTATCTGTTGGACTGCATTGGTTTGTGCCGCAGCTTGTGCATTGGTTTGCCCTGCTGTTTGTACTGCCGCTTGCGCTGCTGTCTGCTTTACGGTATTTTGTGCGGTTTCAGCTGTCTTTTCCGTTTCAGCAGTTTGATTTTCCGGAAGAAGAGGCGCAGGCTTTACTGCCATGCGAATACGGCTTAATGCACCTGTTTGCGGAGTACCCGTTGGGCGGGTTAATTGTTCAACCATCATGTCCGCAAGTCCGATACCTCCCGCACTTGCCATGCTCTTGCCAAGTTCCTGACTGTACATGGACTGCCAGTATTCTTCTTCCTTGCTGTGATACATTCCATCTTTTGGCAGGGAGGAACGCATTTCATCCCACATCTTTTGGATAAAAATAGCTTCAAAACCTTCGGCTGCCTTGCGTAACTCCTTTTCCTTTGTTGCCTGGTCCTGTGACTTGGAAAGATTTTCCAAATGACTTCTTTGGGTATCGAGATTAGATTGACCGGCATTTTGTATCGCCATGTCAGTCATCATATTCATTGCTTGACTCATTATAATACCTCCAGGTCCGCATAGAGGGAACCGGAACTCTTCAAGGCTCTCAATATGCTGATAAGGTCACGAGGGGTTGCGCCGATTGCGTTCAATCCGTCAACCAATTCTTGTAAGGTTGCACCTTCAACAAGGTGTAAATTGTGGGATTCTTCTCTTGCCATAAGGTCGGTTACAGGAGAAGCAACTGTTGTGCCCTGTGCAAAAGCATTAGGCTGGCTGACGTCTGTGCTTTCCTGAATGGTGACCTGTAAATTGCCGTGGGCAATGGCTACACGCGCAAGCTTGACGTCCTTGCCGATAACGATTGTTCCTGTCTTTTCGTCCACAACAACCTTGGCGGCATTTTGCGGAGTGATATTGAGATTTTCAATAGAAGCCATGAGAGGAACAAGGTTTCCGCGAAATTCATTGGGGATTTGCAGTCTGATAGTGGAAGCGTCGTTTGCAGATGCATATTCACCGCCAAGACTGCTGTTGAGGCTTTCAACGGTTTGCTGGGTGGTGGTAAAATCATGCACATGCATATTGATTGTCAATTCACTTTGATTATTGAATGAAAAGGGCACTTCACGTTCAACTGTTGCGCCGTTCGGAATGGTTGCGACGGTGGTGTGGTTCTTTTGGGCGGAAGCTGCCTGACCTTGAGAGGAAAAACCGCCGACTACGAGAGGTCCCTGCGCAATGGCATATACCTTGCCGTCAAGACCGGTAAGCGGGGTTTGCAAAAGAACGCCGCCCTGCAAACTGGTGGCAGAACCGATGCTGGAAATGGTGACGTTGATGGAACTGCCGGCTTTGGCAGAAGCCGGTAAATTGGCAGTAACCATAACAGAGGCAACGTTGCGGGCTTCAACTTGGGCAGAGCCGGCGGCAATTCCCATGCCTTCCAGCATATTGGTTAAAGAGGAAGCGGTTAAATCGTCACGTCTGTCACCTGTTCCGCCAAGACCTACCACTAAGCCGTATCCGGTCAATTGGTTGTTGCGGACGCCTGAAATACTGGAAATATCCTTGAGACGTATGGCGTGCGCTGTCGGTGTATAGGCGATAACTGATAAAAAGAACACTGCGGCGAGACTAAGAATAAAATATGTCAAAGTTTCGACAGAAACGAAGATTGTATTTGCTTGGCTATTTATGACGTTATTCTTGATATATTGCATGGTTACCACCTTTTTGTTTCTCTTTTGAAAAGTGTTGCGAAACAGGAAATAAAATTTCTTACCTCTATTTATGCGACTATTGTGCCATTAATAGAATATCATGTTTTTTCAGATAGATAAATATAAAATTCTTCAAAAAACCGATGTTGAGAGTTATATTTTTGGCAGAATAAAATTACCGGAAAATGCGCTCCGAAACTTGTTAACTGTGTGAAAACATTTAAAAAGATACAGAAATAAATGTAGGAAGATTAGTTTCTTTTGTAAAGAAAAAAACAGGCTTTGCATTGAGAAAAAAAGAGGGTATAAAAAGGGTACGGAAGAATTTTTGAAAAAAAACGCTTCCCAAAAGTTCCTTTTTATGGCTGAAAATAAAGAGTTTAAAGCCAGAGACGAAAAATATAAGAGAATATATGCTCTATTGCAAAGTAACGTGCTGAAAAAATAATAAAAAATTGCAGATAAAAAGTGTGCTTTGTTATAACAAAAAGTATTCCTGTGAGAAATAATGCCAATGGCGGTTGATTTTAATTGCGGAAAAAAGTTGTTGACTTGCTTTTATTTCTTGTGCTACTAATATTTTCGCTAACGCGGAGAAATGGCAGAGCGGTTGATAGCGGCGGTCTTGAAAACCGTTGAGGGTTTGCGCCCTTCGGGAGTTCGAATCTCTCTTTCTCCGCCAGCAGAAAAATTTACCTCTTATAACGAATTGACTTTATAAGAGGTTTTTATGTTTAATAACCTAAAAGGTAAAAATATTTATTTAGCTTTACCTTATTCTCACCAAGACCCGCAAGTCAGAGAAGTGCGTTATAGAACGGCAACAAAAGTTGCTGCTTTTCTGATGAAACAGGGTGCTACTGTTTTCTCCCCTATTACATATGGACATCAAATTTGCCAATATGGCATAGATACTGGTTTTAAAAGATGGTCAAAACTTGATTATCCTATGATTTCATGGGCTGATGAGTTATGGCTTTTGAAACTAGACGGATATAAAACTTCTCTTGGAGTTCAAGAAGAACTTAAAGAAGCTTTGCGTGTTGGTACAAAAATAGTTCTTATTTCACAACATGATATTGTAAATTTTCTCTCTCATACCTCAGCCTCTCCTTATGATGTAGTAGCGACTTCTGCACCTCGTGTTGCAGAAGTTCGCTACGAGTTTATTATCCGTTCAAAATACAAGTATGGCGATACCATATTTGTAATTGATGATGATAATGAAATTTTAGAACAAGAAATCCATGAAATAGCTATCGCTGTTCTTCAAAACGGCGGTCAGTCTATTTCTTATAACGGTTTCCATAGCAAACTTGTGTTTTCCTCTTATGAGGAAGCCAGGAAAGCTTTGGAAACCGTTTTTGTTTAATGGGGTTAATTTTATGCAAAATTCAAATATGGAAAAGAAAATACAAACACTTGTTTCAAGATTTTTTAAAAAATCTGAAAAAGAACGTAACACTATAATTGTAGAAGTGAAAACAACATTAAAAGATAAAACGATAATTCTAAAACATAAATTTAATAAAGTTAATGAGAATGAAATTCGGAATGAAGTTTCGCTTTTCGAAAAAGATAAAAAAAAGATAGAAAGTGAAGACTTATGCCAATTATTTGTTTTATTTGGTTTTTGTGAAGATAATAAAATTATTTCTGATGACTTATCAAGTCTTCAAAGAGAAAAATTTGGTGAAGTTAATGAAGAATTTTTTATAAAATCATGTGATTTTATTGCAAAATTTTTCCATATTCCAAGAGAAGACAATTCAAACAAAAACAAGGAGGAACAAGAAGAATAGGTACAAACGACAAAAAATAACAGCAAAGATTTGACGAAACGGTTCTTCGGAACCGTCTGCCTAAAGTGGTGTTTAGGCACTGATGAGTCAGCCGCTCAAGCAACGTTTTCAAGAGGATACGAAAACAAACATATACGGAACTAATAAAAAGTAAATCCGTAAAAGCGGGAACTTTTACGGATTAGAAAAATAAGACGTTTTATCGTCCTATGTTCTTATTAGGATGAGTAAAATATACGTCAAATCGTGCCTGTTGTCAAGCGACCAGGGTCTTATTTTTCATACTTTTTTTTAGGTTCTTATTAGGAAAAAGCTATGGAAAGCTATGTTGAATTTGTGCCGGCTAAAATGGCACGAGGAACTATTATGACGTCTTATATAATGAGCAATAAAGAACTTTCAAATCATGCTAAGGTGTTGTTCACAGTTTTGAGTGAATACGCAAGAGATAAACATTTTTGTTATCCCGCACTTAAGACTTTAATGCAGCGTATGAACTGTTCTTTAAACTCATTAAAAAAATATATCAGAGAATTGGTAAAATTACGGTTTGTAATTATTGAAAATCATAAGTTCTTTTTGTTTTGCCCAAAGGTGTCAAATTTTGACAACCAAGTGTCAAATTTTGACAGTAAAATTAATATTAAGAATATTAACAAATTAACTCCCCCTACCCCCTCATCAGA
>CAOMFZ010000098.1 GCA_948482415.1 uncultured Mailhella sp. | reverse complement strand
ATAATAAACAAAACCGTTATAGACAACGTCTATAACGGTTTTGCGTGTAGGGGGGGTGGGGGGAGCGGTAGCCGTTAGCGAAGAATGAGCTTTACGGATAGCGACAGCAGAGATATAATTCCCCCCAAGAAAATAAATTGCAACTATTTTCGGAAATGCTCTAACGTTCTCTTTTGGCGGAAATGTATAGGAATCGAACCTACCCCAGACATTGCTGCCTGACTGCAGTTTTGAAGACTGCGTGCCACACCAGTGACAAAACATTTCCAGCAATAAAATTTCTGCATCAAGAGGTATTACACTTTCAGTATTACATTTTTTCCCAAAGCTCAACAGGAATTTTGAGAATTGCTTTTTTTATTTTTTTAGGGCTGTCACTGTCTCTGTCATCAAACATCAATGTTTTATGCGCTTCATAAGGATAAAAAACAGCGCAGTTTCCTGTTTCCACATAAAATGTGCAGTCTTTTTCCGGAATATCGTGAAAAAATCCCGCGTCTTTTTCTTCTGAAAAATTACCCGTACCTATGAAACGGGAAAAAAATGCCCCGTCAATTTTTTCAACACCGCTCAACGTACAGTGCACATCAATATATTTTTTATGGTATTCATAGGCATTGTCGGCTTTCAGCTCTGCACACATAATGTTATAAAAAGCACCATGGCAAAGCGGATAAGAGCCTTCTTCTTTCTCAAAAGCAGCAGGATATTCACGGATAAACTGCAAAATAACATCATGCCATTTTGCACCTTTTCCATAATTGCCAATGCATTCTAATCTGTCAAAAAACATAGTTCCTCCGGAAAACGGCATGTATGCAAAGAATTAAGCATAATCCCCCATGCCGCGGACAACTTCATAAATATTAGGCAATTTTCTGATTTTGTCCATAAGCTGATACAAATGCACAGCGTCCGTGACTTCAACCGTAAAATCAACTTCTGCCTTGGCGTCAATGGTGGTTGTCAAAATAAGCCCCTGGATATTGACGTCAAAGTTGGCAATTTCTGTGGCAATGGCAGCCAGCATGCCTTTTTCATTTTTCGCAGTGACTTTAATAGTTGCCGGGAACGGACGCGGTTCTTCGTTTTGCCATGTAACGGAAATAAGGCGTTCTGATTCCAGATCCAGCAAATGCGGACAGTTGGATAAATGGACAATAACGCCCCTGCCGCGGCTGATAAAGCCAATAACCTGATCGCCCGGAACAGGCTTGCAGCATTTTGCAAAATGCACCAGCGTATCATCAATGCCTTTGACAACAATACCGCCGGTATGGTCTTTATTGTCAGCAGTGGAAGCTTTTGTCTGTGTTTCCTGCGGAAGCGGCTCAACCGTTTTAGGATCAATTAAAACCTGCAGCTTCGTTAAAATTTTCTTTGGTGTAAACTTCGCATAACCGACATTGGCGAATAAATCATCAATGCTGGAAGAGGAAAATTCAGAGATTAACTCACTCAAGGTGCCGTCTTTAACAGCCCGAATGACGTTAATTCCCATTTTGCGTCCTTCTTTTTCCAGCATATCACGCCCAAGGGCGATAGCTTTGCCGCGTTCTTCCGTGCGCAAATAGTTTTGAATTTTGGAGCGGGCTTTGGAAGTTTTTACCAGCTTGAGCCAGTCACGGCTGGGATAACGGTTTTTATCCGTAATGATTTCAACCGTATCACCGCTTTTTAATTGCGTGGAAAGAGGTACAAGCTTGCCATTGACTTTTGCACCCACGCAGTGGGAACCCACATCCGTATGAATAAGAAAAGCAAAGTCAAGCGGCGTTGCCCCGTCGGGCAGCTGCTTGACAAGCCCTTTTGGCGTAAAGACATAAATTTCATTGCTGAAAAGGTCTAAACGCAAAGTGCTCATAAATTCACGGGAATCAGCCTCATCGCGCTGGCGTTCTAAAATATCGCGTATCCATTGCAGCTGGGGCATATCGCCGGCTTTGATTGCGTGATTTTTATTATTTTCCTTATACAGCCAGTGAGAAGCAACCCCGTGTTCTGCGAAATCGTTCATTTCTTCTGTACGGATTTGGATTTCAATACGTTCGCCTTCAGGACCAATCACCGTACTGTGCAGGCTTTGATAACCGTTTGCTTTTGGCAGGGAAATATAATCTTTAAAACGGCCTGCCACAGGACGCCACAAGGCATGCACCAAGCCAAGCACGGCATAGCAGTCCCGCAGTTCTTTCACAATCACACGGAAAGCAATAATATCATGCATCTCATCAAGGGGTGTGCCCTGCGCTTTCATTTTTAAATAAATGCTGTAAACTTGCTTGATACGCCCAAAAACACGGCCTTCAATTTTATTTTCGCGCATGATTTCTTCAAGCTTGGAAATAACTTTATTAATAATCTGCCGTTCCACAACCTGATTGGTTTCAAGCCAATTGGCAATGTGGGCATACTGGTCCGGCTGCAAATACCGGAAACTTAAATCTTCCAGCTCCTGTTTAATTTTATGCAAACCCAAGCGGTTGGCAAGAGGCGCATAAATATCCATGGTCTCCTGCGAAATGGAAATTTTTTTATGGGGCTTTTGGAACTGCAAAGTGCGCATATTATGCGTTCTGTCCGCAAGCTTGACAATGGGCACACGAATATCATGGCTCATTGCCAAAATCATTTTACGGATATTTTCAGCCTGCGCTTCTTCCTTGGTATCAAAGGTCATCATGTTGATTTTCGTTACACCGTCAACAATATCCGCAACCTGTTCGCCAAACTCTTCTTCCAGCTCATCAATGGACGCACTGGTATCTTCAACTGTATCATGCAATAACCCGGCAGCAATAGCGTGTTCGTCAAAGCCCATTTCCGCAATATTTTTTGCCACGCTTGCAGGGTGCATAAAATAAGGTTCACCGGACATGCGAAGCTGCCCTGCGTGCGCTACTGACGCAAAGTCATACGCTTTTTCAATAAGTTTTGTATCAACTTGAGGATTAAATTTTAATGCAGCCGCAATAATTTCTTCCACAGGAACAATAACATTTGAGACTTCCTGCTCTTTATTTGCAGAAGGCTTGCCAATAATCACAACAGAAGAATTATCCGCGCTCTTTTCAGAAGAAGCCGCAGGAATATCTTGCTTTTGCTCATTACTCTGTAGATTTTGTTCTGCCATATTGCTGTCCTTTTCAAGTTACATAATAAATTTTTACCGTACAAATCCTTATTTGTCAAAATAATACTATTGCAAAAAGCTCGGAATCCACCATTTTTCCATATTATAGGTAATGCCGGAAATTGCAGGCTCTATGCCCTGAAACCGCTTTTGCACCATGGGCAGAGCATAGGGCACATACAAAAATAAATAGGGCTGCTCTTCGTGCAGAATTTCCTGAAATCTGTCATAATACTGTTTTCTCACTTCCCGATTGGCTGTGGAACGGGCTTTTTCCAAACACATATCCACTTCATCATTTTTAAAATACACAAAATTCAATCCGTTTTGCCTGATGGCAGAAGAGTGCCAAACACTGGATACATCAGGGTCTTCCAAAATATTCCACGCCAAAATAACCGCATCATACTGCCCTTTCATCACAAATTCATTGATAAAGGTTGCCCATTCCACTGTACGGATTTTCATTTCAATACCCAGCTTTTTCCATTCTGCCTGCAAAATAAGCAAGGTATTCTCCCGCTCCTTATTGCCCTGATTGAGCAAAACAGTAAAGGAAAAACGCTGTCCGTTCTTTTGCAGACAGCCGTCCCTGCCCTTTGTCCAGCCGGCTTTGGCAAAAAGTTCCAGCGCCTTTTGCATATCATACGGATAGGGCTGCAAATTCTCATTATACACCCATGTCTGCGGCTTGAAAGGACCGACTGTTTTTTCCCCAAGTCCCAGCAGTGCACCTTTTATAACCGTATCCCTGTTTGTGGCATAGGAAAGGGCTTGCCGCACCAGCTTATCGGCAAAAAACGGGTGTTTTAAATTAAAACCGATAAAGGTATAGCCATTGGAAAGATATTTATATTTTTGCCAATTTTCTTCCCATTCCTTTTCCTTTGTCTGCAAAAGATACTGCTGGGTAGTCAGACCTAAATAATCCACTTTTTTGGCTTTCGCCTCTAAGAAAATCGTCGTCACATCAGGAATAATGCGATAAATAAATTGGTCAATATAGGGACGTCCCTCAAAATAAGTATCATTTGCTTCCAAAACAAGACGTGTACCGGTTTGCCATTCTTTCAGTTTATAGGGACCTGCGCCAACGGGATTGCGGGCAAAAGCCGTTTTGGTGATATCCTCATGTTCTAAAATATGCTTTGGCAAAATAGACATCATCCAGGTAATAATAGCGCGGGCATAGGGTTCCTCATAACGAACTTCAAAAGAAAATTTGCCGGTTTGTCTAAACTCCTTGACCAGCAGACAATCCGCTGCATACGGCGTTGGCGTATTGGGGTCAATGGTCAGTTTATAGGTAAAATACACATCATCAGCCGTGAGCTGGACACCATCCTGCCAGTAAATATCCTCACGAAGTACAAAGCGGAATACTTTGCCGTCCTCCAAAATTTCAAATTTTTTGGCTGCAAGAGGAATAATATTATATTCCTTGTCATATTTTAAAAGAGACGTATAAATAAAATCAGCCACTTCATGGGAGGCAGAATCAGAAGCCAAAATGGGGATTAAATTAGAAGGCTCGCCAATACTGGCTAAAACAAGTTTACCGCCGTAGTCCGGTTTTTGTGGAATTTCAAGCGTTTTAAGCATGGCAGAAACTTCATTTTTTTCTTGCTCTGTTTTTTCATTTTCAGCTGAACAGGAACAAATCAGCAGAAAAAAACAGGATATAAAAAAAATTTTTAAAAAATTTTTTGACATATTGACACCATAAAAAATTTTTATAAAATAAATTATTTCAATAAGATACAATATTGCAACTTTTACTGCGCCATAAAAATTTTGTTAAAAGTTTTTATAACAGAGTTAATACTACTTGAAAAGCAAAAGATTATACAGTAATAATAAAGAATAAATTTAGTTATACCATTTAATTTTTTCCCATGTTGTAACTTTTATTTAATTGAACATGTTTTTGGGACAGTTTCCTTGCCTTTTCAGCAAGTAATTGTCAAAGGGTATTACGATATGAACAGACGAAACGAAACAGCCATCTGTACGGCTTTGGAACAATTTATCCAGCAAACCATTCCGGAATATATTACAGATTCCGGGAAGATGATTATTGCCGAAAACGGTATCAGCAATTTGCTCTGGCGCATGGAAGACACTTACAGTGAAGCAAGCTGCACTGTCCATGGCGAAGATTTCCAAGCCTACAGCCCTACCGTGACCGTTCGGCTCAATGACAGGCATGTTGACTATGCCTGCAACTGTATGGAATCTTTTGGAAGTCCCTGCCGTCACGTTGCAGCGCTTGCTTTGAGCGCCCTCTCTTCTATTGCTGTTTCCCATGATACACCGACAGAAACAACCACTATCCGCCCTGAATGGCGGCAAAGTTTCAGAAATTTCTTTACTTCCAATTCTGAACCTGAAACAGGCAGACATTATTTTCTGTTTAGATTTTTCCCGGAACCCGGACGTCTTTCTGTTGAATTTTACCGTGCACGGCAAAATAAAACAGGCTTGTCCACTGTGCGCCAGGCTGTGACGTTGGAAGATATTTTAAAAAATCCGGACTGGTGTGAATATTCACCGGAACTGCCTAAAATATTAAAACAAATTGCCCAATACCTTGATTATTACGGACACCGTGTGGAAATTCCAGACGGTCTTTTATCGTGGTTTTTCTGGGCACTGCGCACTGAAGAATATATTTTCTGGGAAGACACGGAAAAACCCTGCACCATCGAAAGCTCAACCATGGATTTAAAACTTCATCCGTCCCTTGATGAAGACGGTCTGCGTTTTGATATCATGCTGCAAAAAGAAGAGAAAAAACCGTTCTCTATCCAAAAAGATGAAGACAGACCCGACCAGACTGTTGCCACATTCCATGGACAAATTCCCCTTTGGGTGTGCTGGAACCAGTGTTTTTATCCTGTGCAGACCTGCCTTAACCACGATGTTATCCAATCCCTTGTGCAGGCAAGCCCCATTATTCCGCAGGAAGATATTTCCGAATTTTTAGACAGAGTCTGGACACGTCTGCCCTCTTCAGAACTCTACGAACAGGAAGAATTCCTCAAGATTATGGAACCGGTTTTCCAGCCCGGCAGCTATAATCCAAAACTCTTCCTTGATGAAGAAGGCAGTCTGCTTACCCTTGAAATTCAAAACGTGTACGAAAGCATACACGGTGAATTTATTCTCCCCGGACCTAATCCTGATTTCCAAACAGGCAGTTATGTTTTCGAGGGACAAACATTCCTTTTGCGCCGTGCACAGGAGGAAGAAGCAGCCCTTTTATCACAGCTTTCTGAAATGCGTTTCCAGCCTCGTAACAATAAACTGTGGTTTATGGAGCCGGAAGAAGCTATTTCTTTCCTCTTGGATTCCTATCCGACCTTGGTGCAGAATTGGCGCGTATACGGAGAAACCACCCTTTCCCGCTACAAAGTCCGCACCACCACCCCAACCATTAACGCAAGCATTCAAAGCAATGAACAGGAAAAATGGTTCTCTCTTGATGTTAATGTGGAATACGAAGGACAAAGCCTGCCCCTTGAAAAGATTTGGAAGGCATGGCTCAAGGGCAAACGCTATGTACAGTTAAAAGACGGTTCCTATGCAAGCCTGCCTGAATCATGGCTTGAAAAGCTTGCCCACAAGCTCAAAGTGCTTGGACTTGACCCCAATAAACCGCCTAAACACCATTTCAAACAATTTGAAGCTCCTGTTCTTGACAGCATTTTGGACGATTTGCCCAATGCCATTGAAGATTCTTTCTGGAGCAAACTGCGTGATAATATTCGTCACTTCAAAGAAGTTACGCAAATTGAAACCCCCAAAGGACTTAATGCGTCTTTGCGTCCTTACCAAATTCAGGGTATTTCCTACCTCAACTTCCTTGATGAATACGGCTTCGGCGGTATTTTGGCTGACGAAATGGGGCTTGGCAAAACTATCCAAACGCTTGCTTTTATTCAACATATGAAAAACAAAGGCAAAACAGGACCTAATCTCATTGTTGTGCCTACTTCTGTTTTGCCAAACTGGGATCGTGAAGCAGAAAAATTTGTTCCCGGTCTCAACCGTGTTATTGTTTATGGTACGCGCCGTGAAAATATTTTCCGCAAAATTGCGGACGCTGATATTGTTATCACAACCTATGCCCTGCTGCGCCGTGATTTGGAAGAATTGGAGCAATACGAATTTAACTCCATTATTCTTGACGAAGCACAAAATATAAAAAACCCCAACACCATAACCACCAAAAGCGTCCGCAATATCAATGCGCGTATGCGGCTTTGTCTCTCCGGTACGCCTATTGAAAATAACCTCTTTGAATTATGGAGTTTATTTGAATTTTTGATGCCCGGTTTCCTCGGCTCACAGCATGCTTTCCAGCGCGGTATTATTAAACCGATTAAAGAAGGTGATACCGAAACACTGGAATATCTGCGCACCCGTGTAAAACCCTTTATTTTACGCCGTACCAAAGCAGAAGTTGTCAAAGACCTGCCGCCAAAAGTGGAAAGCGTTACCTACTGCGCAATGGCGGAAGAACAGGCAGAACTCTATGCTTCCCTTGCCCGCAAGCTGCGTGAACAGGTGCTTGCTGACGTGGATGAAAAGGGTATGGCAAAAAGCCAGATGTCTATTTTGGACGCTCTGCTCAAACTGCGTCAGATTTGCTGTCACCCCAAACTGCTCAAAATGGAAATGCCCGGTTTCAGTACCAATATCCCATCAGGCAAATTTGAAACTTTTAAAGATATGGTGATTAACCTTGTGGAAGAAGGCCATAAAATTCTGGTATTCTCTCAATTTGTACAAATGCTGCAGCAAATCAGTGCATGGCTGCAAATGACGGACATTCCATTCTGTTATTTAGACGGCTCCAGTAAAGACCGTCTGGAACAGGTG
Source organism: uncultured Mailhella sp. (assembly GCA_948482415.1). Classification (GTDB taxonomy): domain Bacteria; phylum Desulfobacterota; class Desulfovibrionia; order Desulfovibrionales; family Desulfovibrionaceae; genus Taurinivorans. The sequence continues at coordinate 205 of CAOMFZ010000098.1, read as the reverse complement.
GATAAATTCAATAACAGCCCTGACATTCCTATTTTCCTGATTTCGCTGAAAGCGGGCGGCACAGGCCTCAACCTCACCAGTGCGGATTATGTTATCCACTATGACCCATGGTGGAACCCTGCTGTAGAAAGTCAGGCAACTGACCGTGCCCACCGTATCGGACAGGCAAAACAAGTTTTCTCCTATAAGCTGATTTGCCAAAATA
>CAOMFZ010000097.1 GCA_948482415.1 uncultured Mailhella sp. | reverse complement strand
CGAGTTTACGAGGCTTACAGAAATGGACAGCAGAGCTAAAGTTTTTCCCCTGCAAGATATTCGCAAAATTTTTCGAAAATGCTCTAAAATTTCATTTTGCAGCCATACTGGGTACGAGAGCCTTTAATATTCTGTAAGAGTTATAACTCTTCGAGTTATCTAACAGAATGTAAAAGGAGCGAGTGGGTGGCACATATTTTAGATATCTTAAATTCGTTCCGGTTTTTGTTCCCTCCGGACAAGATATTTTAAACCGTCCTGAGGTGTAAAATCTCCGTCTAAAATTTTCTTCATGGTATAGGCAATGGGCATTTCCACGCCAAGATTTTTTGCCAGCGCGCACACGGCATGGGTTGTAGCGACCCCTTCTGCAACGCTGTTCATGCTCGCAATAATTTCATCAAGTTTTTCGCCCCTGCCAAGACGCAAGCCTACTTGTCTGTTTCGGGATAAATCTCCGCTGCAGGTCAGCATCAAATCACCTAGTCCGGAAAGCCCCATAAAAGTTTGAAAATTCGCCCCCATGGCATGTCCTAAACGGCACATTTCCGCGAGACCCCGTGTCACCAGAGCGGCTCTGGCATTATCGCCAAATTTTAAACCGTCACTGACGCCTGCGGCAATGGCATAAATATTTTTTATTGCTCCGCCAAGTTCCACGCCCAAAACATCTGTGGAAGAATAGCAGCGAAAATACGGCGTGGTAAAAATATCGCGCAAATGTTCCGCTCTCTTTTCATCAGCACAGGCAAGCGTGCAGGCTGTAGGCATATCCTGCGCAACTTCTTTCGCAAAAGACGGACCTGATAAAACCGCATAGCGGGCTGATTCATCTTCCAAACCAAAAATTTTCGGAACAACCATGGATAAGGGTAAAAGTTGTTTTAAATCAATACCTTTTGCAACATTTATCAGGGTTGTCATTTCCCCAAAATAAGGCACAAACTGTGGCAGTAATTCTGCCTGTTTTTGACAAGGCAAAGCAATAACCCAGTATTCACAGTCAGTTAACACATCAAAACTTGTGGTTGCTTCAATTTTATCACAAAGCCTGATACCTGAAAGATACTTACAATTTTCATGCAGTGTATTTATGGAGTGAGCAACCTTTTCATCCCGCAGGACAAGATGTGTCGTATGTCCGGATTTTGCCAGAACATGCGCAAGGCATGTGCCGAAGTTTCCCCCTCCAAGAACAGCTATATGCATAAAAAACCTCAATTATTTTTTAAAATATGTATTTGCTTCCGTATACACAAAAGAATGTTTTAATATTCTGTCTGTCTCGCCTTTTTTCATTTCTTCAGCCATGGCAATAACATGATTATAGGCACTTCGGGCCGGACCTGACCCAATACTCAGGCGGCGAACACCGGCCTCCCGCAGTGCATCTAAATCACTGGTGGCAGGTGTCAATAAAATATTGACAGGCGCACCCACTTCCTTAACAAGCGTTTTTATGCTTTCAAGCGGCACAGCTCCCGGATAGAAAATACAGTCTGCACCTGCTTCTTTGAAAGCTTTTCCTCTTTCAAGGGCAACTTTTAATTTATATTCTTCGTCACCAATATTATGCCAATAAGTACAAGTTCTTGCGTTAATCACAAAATCAAGGTTACATTCTTTTTTCAAAGACGCAAGCGCCCGAATTTTTTCTAAAAAGAAAGGCAGTTCATCAAGGGTTTTATCCTGACGTCCGTCCTCAATATTGAAACCAACAGCACCCACTTCCAAAAGACGCAGGGCATTTGTCCTGACCTTGCTTACATTATCCGCAAAACCGCGTTCAATATCAACACTCACAGGAATATCCACGCGCCGTGTCATGCTTTCCACGCAGTACACAACATCATCAAAAAGCATATTCTGCCCGTCAGCATAGCCATAGGACAGTGCCATGCCCTGACTTGTGGTGCCAAGCGCTTCAAAGCCTTCTTTTTTGAAAATATAGGCAGAACCGGCATCCCATGCATTGGCTAAAATAAACATTTTATTTGCATAGTGCATGTTCATGAATTTTTTTGCTAAATCTCGCTGTTTATCCGTTATCATGATTATTCCTCATAATTTTTCTAAATTTAATAAAGCACGCTTCATAGGCAGTCCAAAGCCATATCCCTGCAAAACACCGCTTTTGGCAATAACTCTGTGGCAGGGAACACAAAAAGCAAGCGGATTATCATGGCAAGCCCGCGCCGCGCCGCGGCATGCCTTTGGCTTTCCTGCGCGTTTTGCCAGTTCCGAATAGCTTATGGTTTCTCCATAGGGAATTTTTGCTATTTCCTGCCAAACACGATTCTGAAAATCTGTGCCGCCCGTAAAAGCATACACAAAGGTAAACTCTTTACGCTGCCCTGCAAAATATTCCGCAAGTTCCCCAAAAACCTTTTGCGCAAAATCATCGAAAGACGTACTTTCTTCTTTTTCTTCTGCAATATGTATCCTATACACTATTTCTTTTTGATAGGCAATTTCTATGCACAAACTTTGGCAGGAAATTTCCCTGCCCATTTCTTTGCCAAACTCGCCTTCCAGCAAAATTTTTTTTCTGACAACATTCATTTTTTTCCTGCCATTAAATTGGTGTTTGCGATTTCCCATAAATACAGTGATGCAATGCTTGCATAAGGTGAATATTGTTCTTTAAATGCCATAAATGTGCGTTTATCGATTTTTTCAAGCCCATGCAAAAGACATAAGCCTTTTTTTATTCCAAAATCACCATAGCTCAAAATATTCTTTCGCTGCAAAGAAAAAAGCAAAAGCATTTCCGCTGTCCACACGCCAATGCCCGGCAGCTGCGTTAACTCTTTAATAATTTCCTCATCGCTTCTTTCTGCAAAATAAAGCGATGTAATATTTTTCTCTAAAAAAAATTGTGCAGCAGCCTGAATATGCTGCGCTTTGCGCTCACTCATGCCGCAGGCTTGCAATTGCGCTTTATCCACGGCTAAAATTGCCTGTTCTGTCAATGCGTTTCCACAAAGTGCGCAAACACGCTCAAAAATTTTCTGTGCAGTTTTCCCATTGATTTGCTGGGCAATAATATGCTGAACAAGCGCTAAAAATGTATTGGGCTCCGCTTCCCGCTCAATAATGCCGCGGTCTGCAATAAATTTGCCAAGTGCTCTGTCCCGCTTTTGCAAATAGGTCAGTTCTTTTTTTCCATATTCAAAAAACATATGCACCTCACAAAGCAACACTATCACATTTTGCCTAAAGAATAAATCTTGCAAAAGCACAAAAAAAAGCATACTTTTAGGAAAATTTTTTGGGGGGATAATATGCTGACTTATTTGGCATTATATAGTTTTTTTGGCATTATTGCAGGACTGCTCGCCGGCTTGCTCGGCATTGGCGGCGGACTCGTCATTGTTCCTATTCTCGTGTATATGTTTAATATGCAGGGCTTTCCCGCAGAACATATTATGCACATTGCCCTTGGCACTTCCCTTGCAAGTATTATATTTACGTCCTTTTCCAGCGCTATGAGCCACCATAAACATAAAGCTGTCAGCTGGGATATTGTTAAAAAGGTCACTGTCGGCATTATTCTCGGAACATGGATTGGCTCTTTCTTTGCTGCAAAAATTCCAACCCATATTTTACAGCTTATTTTTTCCTGCTTTATTTTTTATGTGGCTTCCAAGATGATTATAAGTTCCAAAAAGACACTGGGCAATAAGCCTTTGCCTAAAACGCTGGGCATGAATATTGCCGGACTTGGAATTGGGCTGATTTCAAGCCTTGTGGGTATTGGCGGAGGAACAATTTCCGTTCCTTTCATGCTCTATCACAGTGTGGAAATGCGAAATGCCATTGCAACTTCTGCGGCAATCGGCATGCCTATCGCCATTTCCGGCTGTATTGGCTATTTTGTCAATGGAAGCATGGCTGCTAATTTACCGGAATACTGCTGGGGATTTATTTATTTGCCTGCCCTTTTCGCCATTGTTATTTGCAGCAGCCTTATGGCTCCTTTTGGAGCACATTTAACCCATACTCTGCCTGTGCCTAAAATTAAAAAATACTTTGCGTTTTTGCTTCTCTTTGTGGGCGTGCGCATGCTGATTACCGCAATTTTGTAATACGTTACAGGCAAGGAAATTGCAAGGACATGATAAATTTTCATCGTTCATCTTTTACTTCTGTTCATGGCAACTTTATCTTGCTTTTTAAAAACAATTAAAATAAAATGTTAGGAATAGTCCCTAAAGGAATTATTGAATGTACCGATAGATAGAAATATCTATTTAACACATCGTTAGACAGGCTTGTAAAAATTTTAAAATTAGGGCACCCTCTGGGGGGATTTGAGAGTTTTGCTTTGCCTTGGCTTTGTGAGGAAGTTTATGAAATTATCAATTGCGGGAAAAATCATTACATTTGTGGTTATGACCGTTGTGCTGTCATGTACCACTGTTCTTTTTATGACAATGCACTTTTTAACTCCTCCTCTGGATGCGAGTATCGAAGGCATGACGCAACTTGCTAAAACAGCCACAGATGCTGCTTATAAAGCAAACAGTGAAAAATTTTTAAAAGAAGCCCAGCTGATAGCCAAAAATCCTGATCTGATTAAAGCCGTGATACAGCAAGATCACGCTGCTGCCGCCGCTATTGGCAAAGAATTGATGGAAATGGCAGGATCAGAACTTATCACTATTACCGACGAAAAAGGCATAGTGGTAGCTCGGGGACATTCCGAAAAATACGGAGATGACGTCAACAATCAGGAAACTGTCAATGCAGGACGGCAGGGAAAATCTGTAGTCGGCATCGTCGTTGGTACGGAAGTGCCTTTTTCTCTGCGTGCCGGAGCACCCCTGATACAGGACGGCAGCGTGGTGGGAACTATAGGGATAGGCATTTCCCTGACTAATGAAACCTATGTGGATAATCTGAAAAAAGATACAGGACTGGAAGCAACCATTTTCAAAGGTGATGTTCGTGTTATGACCACCTTGGTAAAGGACGGCAAACGCATGATTGGCACACAGCTGCAAAACTCTGCCGTATCCGAAGCTGTACTGCAGCGCGGAGAAACTGTTTCCGGTCGTTTGGAACTTCTGGGAAATCCTTTTAGCGTGGTTTATTGGCCTATCCGAAACATAGAAGGTAAACCCGTGGGCATGTGGTTTACCGGGCAGCCTATAAATCATGTCATTCAGGTACAGAAAGAAGCTTTGCACAACGCCCTGTTTGCCATGGTGGGTATCACGCTTATTTTTGCATTCGTAGCTTTTGCTATGGGCAAATTACTGGCGTCACCTGTCAAACGCATCACTGCCTATGCCGAAACTGTAGCAAATGGAGATTTGAGTGCGCCTCACTTTCCGTTCATGCCAAAGATGAAACCGGCAGATTGGCTGCTGCTCTGGACACTATGGTAAAAACACTCAAAACCCGCATTTCCGAGGCAGGGGAACAATCAGCACTGGCTCAGCAGGAAACCGCCAAAGCCAAAGAAGCCATGAGTATGGCAGAAGAGGCACGCAGCAAAGCCGAAAAAGCCAAGCATGAAGGTATGCTGTCAGCCGCCGAACAGCTGGAAGGTGTAGTAGGTGTGGTCAGTTCTGTAGCAGCTAAACTTTCCATGCAAATTGAAAAATCCGAACATGGTGCCGTCGAACAGGCTTCACGGGTAACAGAAACTGCCGCATCTATGCGGGAAATGAATTCTACCGTAGCTGAAGTGGCTCGAAATGCAGGACTGGCATCAGAAGTATCCCTCTCCACACGGCATAAAGCCGAGGCCGGAGCACAGGTCGTTTCCCAAGCGGTAACCAGTATCCGCAAAGTAAAAGAACAATCCTTAAAACTTAAAGATGACATACAAATATTGTCAGAACAATCACAGTCTATTGATCAGATAATGAGCGTCATTTCCGATATTGCAGATCAGACCAACCTGTTGGCTCTCAATGCGGCAATCGAAGCAGCACGAGCCGGTGAAGCAGGACGCGGTTTTGCTGTTGTAGCTGATGAAGTGCGTAAATTGGCTGAAAAAACCATGGCGTCCACCCATGATGTTGGCAGTGTCATTTCATCAATTCAGCAAAGTACCGGCAAAAGTGTCGGACAAGTCGAAGAAGCTGTACGGATTATCGAAGAAGCAACCGGATTTGCCGAAAAATCAGGAGAGGCTTTGCAGCAGATCGTTGATATGGCTGATTCTACAGCCGATCAGGTGCGAATCATCGCTACAGCATCAGAAGAACAATCAGCCTCCAGTGAAGAAATTAATAATTCTATTATTCAGGTTAACACTATTGCCGAAGACACTTCACAGGCAATGCGTGAAGCCTCTAATGCTGTAACAGAACTGGCAGAAATGGCACAAAAACTGACAACCATGATTGATAATATGAAAAATGAATAATAACCGTTGCAAAAATTTTTAAAATAAATTTCCTCAAGAACAACACGAAACAACATAACAAACAAAACCGTTATAGACAACGTCTATAACGGTTTTGCGTGTAGGGGGATTGGGGGGAGCGGTAGCCGTTAGCGAAGAATGAGCTTTACGGATAGCGACAGCAGAGATATAATTCCCCCCAAGGAAAATAAGTTGCAATTATTTTTGGAAATACTCTAATTGTGGCAATGATTTCCTGCACAGCCCTGGTGGTCTTCACCGCATTTGTGGTCACCGCAGGAATGTCCTTCACCGTGGTGGTCATGATGTGAACAGCGAATATCAGGAATAAATTTCAAGTTTCCTGCCAAATATGTTTCAACAGCTTCATCAGCCATACCTGTCACACCGCCAAAGATTTGAATACCGACAGCAGCCAAGGCATTTTGTGCCCCGGCACCAATACCGCCGCAAATCAAAACATTTACACCGGCATTTGCCAAAAAGTCAGATAAAGCGCCATGTCCCTGCCCATTGGTGTCAACGACCCGGCTGCTGATAACTTTGCCGTTTTCCACATCATAAATTTTGAATTGTTCGGAATGCCCGAAATGTTGAAAAATTGTACCATTTTCATAGGTTACTGCAATTTTCATCTGTATATCCTCTTTTCTTCTTATATTAACGTAAACTGCCCGCTCAAAGCAATTTTATGTCGTATCTTTATATTATAATACAGAATAGTAAAAATACAAGGCATAAAAAAAACACTTTCTTATTACAACGCTAACAAGCTGATTTTATAGCATATTTTATGCATCATTTTTCACTGTTTTTCAATTTGCAAATGCCCTGTGTCATGGTTCCCATGGGACAAAATACACACCATGAGCGCGGCTTATACAAAAACATGACAATTAATCCCAATATCAGGGATAACAACATCAAACTGTATAATCCATAACTAAACTGTACTGCCCAATCAGGGGCTATATCCTGCGTGTACGCCCACTCCCATGGAACCCTTATGGTCCAAAATAGTTTAACCGCTTTTTCAAGTGATGCCGCTCCTGCAAAAACAAAATACGTTTGCAGTAAAATATTTCCAAACATGGTTAAAAAGAAAAGTAAAAATCCATAGCGAAACCACTTGGAAACAATCCGCTTGGGAGTTGCTTTTCCCTTAGACCAGGCAAACCTGCCGCCTAAAAGAGAAAATAATTGTCCGCGTCCGCATAGATTATTGCAAAACCATTTATTGCCGCCAATCACCGCAATAAACAGCGGTAAAAGAAAATCAATCATTCCCAGCCAGGCGAAAAGAATATTAAAAAATCCCAAAGAAAAATAAATAATTGCCCAAATCCATAAATAATCATACCAGTGTTTATTCTGCTTTTTCATGGTCAGCCTGCCTTTCAATAATTTCAATGCAGCCGGAAGGACAAATTTTTGAGCATTTCCCGCAGCCAATGCAAAGCTGCAAGTCATTCACCGCATAACAGCCCTTATAAATATTGATTGCAGCGCGGGGACATTCCTTGACGCACGCCCCGCATGCCACACAAACCGCCTTATCAAACTGTGCAACTCTTTTGGATAACATAGGCTTTATCCTTCTTCATTATTTATATACTACCTATTAAAAAATATTTAATTCAATTAATTACAATTAAATAGTTACATTGCCAATCAACGTCTGAACTCTTTTTATCATTCCGAAAAAAATATTTCCATGACTAAGTCACAAAAGGGACAGTGACCTTGTCCAAGCTTCGCCCTCTTTTGCTCCCTGCAATTCTTCTCTTGGGGCTTTGCCCTGTAATGCCCCCTATTAGTCAAGCAACTTTTAAGAGAGTTTTTTGATTTTTTGT
>CAOMFZ010000096.1 GCA_948482415.1 uncultured Mailhella sp. | reverse complement strand
GAAGAATGAGCTTTACGGATAGCGACAGCAGAGATATAATTCCCCCCAAGGAAAACAAATTGCAACTATTTCCGGAAATGCTCTCGCCCCAAGTTGGTTCACCTACTCAAAACTAATGGCTAAAACAGGGCAAATTTCAATACATTCCCCACAGCGTGTGCACAAATTATCAATACAATACGGATAGCCGCCTGCACCTACACCCAAGGCGTCGTGCGGGCAATTCTCCACACAGCCCTTACACTGCACACATTCATCTATATTAATGGAAATTATTTCTTCAAAGTCACTCATTTTAAACCTGCTGTTTTTAACGTTACAAATAATTCCGTCAATAATGATTCAATGGCATAGGTTGGGTTTACCATCAAATTAAGCATTTCATAACAAATGACAACCCGTTCATTTATTTCAAAAAGTTTACTGAAAGAAAGCGTTGAAAATAAAGAAGCAAGCAAATAATTTTTTCTGCCTGCCATGGCATGGGCAAAGTTTTTCTGCAAAATACCGCAAATCAGCTTCGCAAGCTCCACGTCTATCGCCCCTTTTGCGGCAGTTTTATCTAAAAGCCCTGTGCCGTTTTGGAAAAATTTAATCAAAATTGTTTCCCATTCTTTTTCCACATCGGTTAATTCCTGTAAAGAATCTTTCCAGGGCAAAGTCATGACAAAACCACGGGAAAGCAGGGTCGGCAAAAGCATTTCCCGCTGTGACACGGTGAAAACATATTGATTATAAGGATTGGGCTCTTCCAGAAGTTTTAATAATGCATTACCGGAAACAGCGCTTAATTTTTGGGTTTCCAGCAAAAGCACAAGGCGATTCCGTGCAAAGCGCGGCGCTTCTGTGGATATTTTTTTCAATTCGCGCATGGAATCCACATCAATATTGGCTTCTCGCGTATCAAAAACAAATAAATCCGGGTGCATGTGGGCAGCGACTTTGAAACATTCAGGGCAGTGGGTACAGGGCTGCACAATCTCGCCGTACAACGCTGCTTTTTCCCGCTCATTAAAACAATGTTCCGGATTTTGGCAGAAAAAAAGGGCTGCATAATAATGGGCAAAGGCAGTGCGGAGAAGCGCGCTTCCCCCTTCAATATGCAAAAGCTGCGGCGGGTCCTGCTGAATTTTATTAATTTTTTCACGAAATCTGTCAAATAAAGGAGAAAGGGCAGCATCAAAAATTTTGACTGCATCTTCTTTACTGGGGATTTCTTCTTCTGCTTTATTCTTTTTTTCTGCCATGGTTTTTTATAAAAAAAATCCGGCAAACAGTTTGACGGATTTTCTTTTTTATTTTTAGCGGCGTATGGTTTGGTTTCTGTCAGGTCCCACAGAAACAAAGCCTGCCTCCACGCCGATAAGCTCTTCCAGACGAGCCACATATTTTTTTGCATTTTCAGGCAACTCTTCATAGGTAAGACATGAAGAAATATCTTCTTTCCAGCCGGGCAGCGTTTCATACACAGGCTGAACATTGGCAAAATCAGCCGCGGAACTTGGCGGCACAGCAATTTCTTTTCCATTTAATGTATAGGCAACGCAAATTTTAATTTCATCAAGTCCGCCCAGCACGTCCAATTTGGTGAGTGCAAACGTTGTAGGCTTGCAGATGCGGTAACATTCACGAAGCACACACGCATCAAACCAGCCGCAGCGGCGGGTTCTGCCTGTTGTTGCGCCGAATTCTCCGCCCTTTTGCTGTAAATATTTGCCGGTATCGTCAAAAAGTTCCGTAGGGAAAGGCCCTGCACCGACACGGGTGGTATAGGCTTTGACAATGGCAATATGTTCAGTGATAAATTCATTGGGAACGCCTGCACCGACTCCGGCATTGCTGCAAATGGTATTGGAAGAGGTTACATACGGATAGGTGCCATGGTCAATATCGAGCATAACTCCCTGCGCACCTTCAAATAAACAGGATTTGCCCTGCTTTTTGAGCTCATAAAAAATAGCTGTGGTATCCTGGACATAAGGAAGAAGTTTATCCGCAACAGCCATAACTTCTTTATACACGGCATCAACGTCCATTTCATCCACATGATACAAATTTTTAAAAAGAATATTTTTTTCAATAAGCGCGGTTTCAATCTTTTGGCGAATGAGTTCCTTATCGTTCAAATCCCCTGCTCTGACGCCGATACGAGCCATTTTATCTTCATAACAGGGACCAATGCCGCGTCCTGTTGTGCCGATTTTGCCCTTTGCGCTTTTCATGGATTCACGGGCAGAATCAAGCACTTTATGATACGGCATAATAAGCTGGGTTTTTGGGCTTACAAAAAGACGTTTTGGAGAAGTATCAATATTTTTCAAACGTAAATTTTCAAGTTCTTCCAGAAAAACAAAGGGGTCAAGCACAACTCCGTTGCCAATAATGCAAAGTGTGCCGTCATGCAAAATTCCGGAAGGAATAACATGCAAAACAGTTTTCTGCCCATTGACAATAACAGTATGCCCTGCGTTGTTTCCGCCTTGATAACGTACAACACAAGCCACTTCTGAGCCTAACAGATCAACAATTTTTCCCTTACCTTCGTCACCCCATTGGGCTCCAAAAACAGTCATATTTGCCATAATTTACCTCGCCAAAGCATAGGAATTATTTTTATCCACACAAGCAATTGAGTATACGTTGCTTTCGTGGTCAGGTCAACAAAAAGAATAGACTAAATTTTATTCATAAAATGGACGACTTACTAATTCAGCAAATTTTTCTAAAGCATTTTCAACTGTTATACAGTTTATTAGCGGATATTTTTCAGGTATAAAATCCGGATTGTTTCCTGCCTGATACATTTTCAATCCCTTTAAATACGTCTGATATGCTTCATCAGACAAGCGAACTTCCACTTGTCTGGCTGTGCCTCTTTCCGGATTTTTTGGGTCAAAATGCCAAAACATACCCGTTTCTGCCAAAATAATTAAACTCGGAATATTAAGAGCCAGCGCCATATGCTCCGGGGCAGACGTATTGCCGATATGAAAAGAAGCATAGGACATGCATGCCATAGTTTCACGCAAAGAAAGCGGATTTTGCGGCATAACTGCTCGTTTTGGGTCGATTTCCAATAAAGTTTTAACTTGCTCATCTTCACCGGGAGCACGAATAATAAAAAATTTAACTTGCGGATATTGCGCAAGAATAATACGCACAAGTTCTGCATAATATTTCCAGCGCCGTTTGGGATGCTTATGGGTGGCGTCAAGCGTGATAAAAGGCGTATTTTCTGTTATGCCAAGACGTTCCAATATGTCACGAGCCGTCTTTTTTTCTTCTTCCGTCAGATAAAGCTGCGGCGTCATTTCTGTTGGCACGAGCCCCAATGGGGATAAAATACGCGTCTTGGAAAAAGAGGTATACTCTGTTTCTGTATTTTCCGGAACTTCGCAGTGCGTATACAAAAACTTTTTGTACCAATGGCGCGGCGCAAAGGATAAACGGTATTTTGCGCCTGAAAATAACGCTGCAAGCTGACAGCGGGGAAGCTGCTGCAAATCAGCCAGCACATCAAAATTTTTTTTATGCAAACTCCAATAAAATGCTAATTGTTCCAATACCCCTTTATTTTTTGGAAAAGCAAGAATTTCATCAAGATAGGGATCTTTTTCCACAAGAGGAACGCATTTTTGTCCAGTCAGAAATGTCAATTTTGCTTTGGGAAACGCTTTTTTCACTGCTTTAAAAACTGGCGTTGTAACTACCACATCACCAAGCTGTCTTTGCTGAATAATAAGAATATGTTGAGGAAGTTCGGTTATAGTCTGCATATATTATTCTTCATGTACCTTTCGCCAGCAAGCCACATATTCCTGATTGCCTTTCGGACCTTTAATCATGGCAGGCGTTACGCCTAAACATTCCAATCCCAGATTTTCGCAGAAAGACAGCACTTTCTGCACAGCTTCCTGTCGGACTTTCTCATCGCGCACAACGCCTTTATCAGTCTGATGCGCGCCCACTTCAAACTGCGGCTTAATCAGGCAGACAATCAAGCCGCCTTTTTTCACGCTTTTCATGCAGGGAGGAATAATCAAAGTCAGGGAAATAAACGAAACATCAGAAACCATAATATCCACTTTTTCAGGCAATAAGGTTTCATCAGCATAGCGAAGATTAATCCCTTCCATATTCACCACCTGCGGGTGCTGCTGCATTTTTTCATGGAGCTGTGCATGCCCCACATCAACTGCATAAACTTTTTTCGCTCCAAACTGCAAAAGACAATCCGTAAAACCGCCTGTGGACGCGCCTGCGTCAAGACAAATATAATCGGTCACATCAAGGTGAAAATGCTCAATGGCAGTCAGGAGTTTATAGCCGCCGCGGCTGACAAAACGCTCTTTGCCGAGCAGCATAAAAACCGTATCAACAGGATAATTCTGCCCTGCTTTTTGAACCGGCGCCGGCTTTACGCCCTCCGGCAATTCCCTTTGCGGATCAATAACAACTTGTCCCGCCATAATCAGGCGTTTTGCCTGCTCTCTGCTTTCAGCAAGCCCCTGCTCAAAAACAAGCTGATCTGCGCGCATTTTTTTTGCCATTTTTACTCCAGTGTTACTCCACACAGAAACCAAGCTCTTTAAACATGGCTTTATCTTCTTCCGCGCCCCCCCCCTGTGTTGTGAGCATATCACCGGTAATCAGCGCGTTTGCCCCGCTTTCAAAACAGCGTCTGCCATTGTCCGCAAGAAGCTTTCTGCCTCCGGCAAGGCGCAGATACGCTTTGGGCAAAATAAAACGATAGAGCGCAAGAGAAAGGATAATCTCATCATACATGAGGGGACTGTTCTTTTCAAAAGGCGTGCCTTTGATGGGGAATAAAATATTAATGGGAACGGACAAAACGCCTAACGCCTGTAAGCTGAACGCCATATCTATCCTGTCTTCCAAACTTTCCCCAAGTCCCCAAATACCGCCGCTGCACACTTCCAGACCACATTCCTGCGCCAGACGTATGGACTCGATTTTATCCGCAAAAGTATGGGTTGTGCACACGTTCGGAAAATACTTTTCAGAGCTTTCCAGATTATTATGGACACGGGCAAGTCCGTGTTCTTTCAGCAAAAGATAGTCTTCTTTTGTCAGCAATCCAAGAGACGCACAGCAGGAAACGGAACTTGTTTTCTTTATTTTTGCTATGGAACGGGCAAGAGCCTGCATATCTTCTTTACCCGGTTTTCTGCCGGAACAAACAAGGGAAAATCGTCCAATGCCTGACTGTTCTGCCTTTTTTGCCTGCTCGGCAATCACAGTTTCAGAAAGCAAAGGGTATTCAGACGCGCTTGTATGATAAAAGGAAGACTGCGCGCAAAATTTGCAGTTTTCAGAACAGAGCCCGCTTTTTGCATTGATTATGCAGCACATATCAGCGTGCCTGCCGCAAAAAACATCTCGGATTATATCGGCTTTTTTTGCCAAAAAAGAAATATCAGCCTGTGCAAGCAGCAAAATTTCTTCTTTTGTCAGCAAAGTGCCGTCTAAAACTTTTTGCGTCAGTCTATCGGCTTCACTATTTGACAGCACATTGAAAACGGCAGACATCAATTTGCCTTACCTGCCAATAGTCTGGCAATATGCTTTGAAGGAGGGAGCAATTTTATCTTTTTCTGATAAAACAGGATTGTCAATTCCCCAATTTATTGCAAGTTCCGGGTCTGCATAATGAATGGAAGCTTCGTATTGAGGATAATAATAATCCGTGCACTTATAATGGAAATGAGCAATTTCGCTTCTCACCGCAAAACCATGGGCAAGTCCCGGTTCCAGCCACAGCTGCCATTGATTTTCAGCGGTCAGTTCCACACCGTACCATTTGCCAAAAGTCGGTGAATGGGGACGAATATCCACAGCAACATCAAAAACAGCACCTAAAGAAACAGAAACCAGTTTTCCCTGTGCATGTTCCTTTTGATAATGTATGCCGCGAAGGACGCCGTACACAGAACGGGAATGATTATCCTGCACAAAAGGAAATTTTATGCCGATTTCTTCATAACGTTCCTTTTGCCATGTTTCCACAAAAAAACCGCGGCTGTCGCCAAAAACTTTTGGTTTTACAAGGATAACGCCTTGTATGGGAGTTTGTTCAAATTCCATTTTTATTCCCTGCTTTTCAACTAATCATTGACAAGTTCGATTAAATATTGCCCATATTCATTTTTTTCCATGGGTTTTGCAAGTTTTAAAACCTGTTCTTTTGTGATATAGCCATTTCTCCAGGCAATTTCTTCAATACAGGCAATTTTGAGCCCCTGCCGTTTTTCCACTGCATGTACAAAAGAACTCGCTTCAAGGAGTGATTCATGGGTTCCTGTATCGAGCCATGCAATACCGCGTCCCAAAATTTCAACATTTAATGTATTATTCTCAAGATATGTCTTATTGACATCAGTAATTTCAAGCTCACCGCGGGCAGAGGGCTTTATGCTTTGTGCAATTTTAAGCACATCTTCGTCATAAAAATACAAGCCTGTCACCGCATAATTGGATTTGGGGTTTTTCGGCTTTTCTTCAATGCTGACAGCTTTCATATTTTTATCAAATTCAACAACTCCATAGCGTTCCGGGTCATTGACATGATAGCCGAAGACCGTTGCCCCCTGCTCCGCCTTCTTTGCATCCAAAGCTTTATCAATAAGCCCTGTGCCAAAGAAAATATTATCTCCTAAAATAAGACAGGTATTCTTTCCTTTGATATATTTTTTAGCAAGGATAAACGCCTGCGCCAAACCGGCAGGATGAGCCTGCACCACATAATGAAAAACACAGCCGTAATCCTTGCCGGTGCCAAGCAGCGTTTCAAAAAGGGGCAAATGTTCCGGCGTTGAAATAATCACAATTTCCCTGATTTTCGCCTGCATAAGCACAGATAAAGGATAATAAATCATAGGCTTATCATAAATAGGCATAAGCTGTTTGCTGACGCTTTTGGTCATGGGATATAAACGCGTACCTGCTCCGCCGGCTAAAATAATTCCGACCCATTCTTTCATTGCTTTCCCCTGTCTGCCCTATCTATCAGCATAATTTTTTTCAATCCAGCGGCGGTATTCACCGCTTTGCACGTTTTCCACCCATGCATCATTGTCCAAATACCATTTTACAGTTTCAATGAGACCGTCTTTGAAATTATGTTTCGGCTGCCAGCCAAGCTCGGTTTTTATCTTGGTACAGTCAATGGCATAGCGAAAATCATGTCCCAGTCTGTCCGTCACAAATTGAATTAAATCTTCATATTTGCCGTCAGCATGAGGGCGAAGTTCGTCTAAAACAGCGCAAATTGTGCGCACCACTTCAATATTGCTTTTCTCGCTGTTTCCGCCGATACAGTAGGTTTCACCGACTTTTCCCTTTGTCAGAACAAGATGTATGGCTTCACAGTGATCTTCCACATGCAGCCAGTCGCGGATATTTTCCCCTGTGCCATACACAGGCAATGTCTTGCGCTTCAAGGCATTCAGCGTCACAAGCGGAATGAGTTTTTCCGGAAATTGCCGCGGACCGTAATTATTGGAGCAATTGGTAATAAGAGCCGGAAATCCATAGGTTTCATAATATGCCCGCACAAAATGGTCACTGGACGCTTTACTTGCTGAATACGGACTGTTAGGGGCAAAAGCCGTTTTTTCCGTAAAGGCTTTTTCGCCCGGTTTGAGAGCTCCAAATACTTCATCAGTGGAAACATGCAGAAAACGAAATTCTTTATACAGGGCACTTTCCTTGTCCAGACTGTCATACCATTCTTTCACAGCCCGAAGCAGAACAGTGGTGCCGAGCACATTGGTGCGAACAAAAGCTTCAGGGTCAAGAATAGATCTGTCCACATGGCTTTCTGCTGCAAAATTTACCACAAACTGCGGCTGGTATTCCTTGCATAAATACTGGACTAATTCAAAATTCCCAATATCACCGCGCACAAAAACATGCAGGGGATTATTCTGTATGCTCTGCAGATTTCCCAAATTGCCGGAATAGGTTAATTTATCAAGATTAATAACACGATATCCCAAATTTACTGCTATAAGCACATAACAAGACCCAATAAAACCGGCACCGCCTGTAACAAGAATAGTTTTCATATTGTACCTTTTTTATAAATATTTGCAGAAAATAATACGTCTTTTATCAAAAATATGTTTTCAGCCCTGAAAAGCAAAACATATTTAATATGGTATACTAAAAAAAATAAAAACTCAAATTAAAACAGTAAAAAGAAAATATCATTTTTGAATATAAAAACTGAAAAAAGACACAAAAAAACCACCGTTACGGTGGCTCAAAAAATGGTGGGGTGTGCAGGATTCGAACCTGCGACTCTCTGCTTAAAAGGCAGGTA
>CAOMFZ010000095.1 GCA_948482415.1 uncultured Mailhella sp. | reverse complement strand
ATGCTGAAACGTGATTTTGAAGCGCTCAATAAAAAGCAGATTTTACTCAAGCAAAAAAACTTTGCCAATCCCCGCAATGCAGCCGCAGGAACGCTCCGTCAGCTCGATACGCGCATAACAGCAGAACGGAAACTGATTTTTTTAGCGTATAATGTGGGGCAGGTGCTTATTCCGGGGGCTGGTGATGAAAGCGGACTGACCCTTTGGAAAACACAGCAGGAACTTATGCAGGGACTTGGCAGGCTTGGTTTTGCCATTTCAAAGGAAAGTATGCTTTGCCATACATCAAATGACGCTTTTTCTTTTTGTGAAAAAATGGAAGGCTTGCGCGATAGTTTGCCTTATGAATTGGACGGTGTTGTGTATAAACTCAATAACCGTATTGCTCAGCAAGTACTTGATTTTACAGCTCGTTCTCCTCGTTTTGCCATTGCCTGGAAATTTTCTTCCCGCAAAGCAGAAACTGTGCTCAAAGCCATTACCGTGCAGGTGGGAAGAACCGGAGTGCTTACGCCTGTGGCAGAACTTGAGCCTGTATCCATTGGCGGTGTTGTGGTCAGCCGCGCAACGCTCCATAATGAAGAGGAACTTCGCAATTTGGATGTGCGTGTGGGCGATACTGTGCTGGTGCAAAGGGCTGGTGATGTTATCCCTGATATCCTTTCGGTTAATTTGGAAAAACGCCCTGCAAATGCTGAAGAATTTGTTTTCCCGACAGAATGTCCCGTATGCCATGGCAAGGTTGTACGCTATAAGGGTGAAGTGGCGCGGCGCTGTGTGAATATTGATTGCTCTGCGCAAAAAATCCAAGGCATTATCCATTTTGTTTCCAAAGCAGGACTTGATATCAGCGGTGTGGGGGAAAAATGGATTGAAAAACTCGTGGAAATAGGCAGGGTGCAGAATATTGCGGATTTATTTACAGTGACAGTGAAAGAATTGCTGGCTTTTGAGGGCATGGGCGATATTTCTGCACAAAAATTTGTGGATAGTTTGAATGAAGCTAAGGAAAATGCGACCCTTGCACGCTTTATTTCTTCTCTCGGTATTCGTCTTGTGGGAGAACAAACGGCAAAAACATTAGCACAGGCTTTTGAAAATATAGATGATTTGGCGCATGCAGCAGAAGATAAACTGACGCTGTTACAGGATATTGGTCCGGAAGTGGCGAACTCAATCAGGCAATATTTTGCTTCCAAAGAAAAACAGGAAATTCTCGCACGGCTCAAAGAATACGGGCTTGACCCGCAGAGAGAAGAAAAAATCATTCCTGTGGATACGGCACTGGCAGGCAAAACAATATTATTTACAGGCACCTTGTCAAAACCTCGTCAGGAATTTGAAAAAATGGCAGAAGAATCCGGCGCAAGGCTTTTGAGTGCTGTGTCCAAAAATCTTGATTATTTGGTTGTGGGCGAAAAAGCAGGCAGTAAACTGGATAAAGCCCAAAAAATTGGCGTGCAGACACTAAGCGAAGAAGAGTTTTTAGAGTTGCTGAAATAATAATATTTACAAATAATTGAGGAGATTATTATGGATACCGATGCAGTTTTGAAAGAAAAATTTTATAGTTATTTAAGGGAAAAAGGTTATAAGGAGTATACCCCAAGTGGGAATAAAAGTACTCTTTATGATTATTTGGGCAGGATAGAGAGAATTTGTAAAGATGAAGAAATCACATGGAATGAATTATCAAAGCAGATAAATAAATTTGTTCAAGATTATGATACGAATGGAGTAAAAAGTGAATTAGGCGAGAAATCTCATCGGGCAGTTATTAATGCTTTAAAAAGGTATCAAGAATTTATAATAACTTTAAAAAATTAATACTGATCCAAAATGTATTGCAGGCGGTGGGTATAGCAATGTTTTTTGGCAATTTCTTCCTGCATGGTTTTTTGTATTTCAGATTTCAACGCAGGCTTAGTTAAAAGTAATTCAAGGCGGCTGAGACAGTCCTGCGGATTATTGACCGTCATCATTGACTGCATATCCTGGGGAAAAATTTCCATGCCGCGGCTTGGTGAGCTGAGTAAAAATCCCTGGTGTTTCCAGACGTCAAAGTGCCGTTGGCTGAGGTTTGCAGGCATGAGCAGACTGGTAAGATTGAGGGTAAAAAGGCTGTTTTTATAATAGGTTGGCAGCGTGCTGTAATAATCCACAGGCTTGTAAAAGGTATGCTTTGTAGATAAAATATCCTGCCAGGCATTATCACCCATAATCTGAATAAGCGGGCTTAAATTTTCAAGCCACAGTTTCCGCAAATAAAGGTCTGCTTTTGCGGCGGCATATCCTATTGTTCTGCCTGACTTATTTTGCCATAGAGGTTCGTTTTGCAAAAGTAATGCATGAATACCATGAAAATCAGGCAGTTCTTTGTTTTCAAAAAGATTTTTTTTGATTGTGCGGTAGATATTTTGCTCAAAATCATGCTCAAGTTTGCAGCCGCTGAAATAGGCATTTTTATTGGTAAAACTGGAATTACCCACAAAAAAGAGCGGAATTTCAGGGATTGTCTGATAGGCTGCAGGAAGTGAATGGCTTGCCAGAGGAAGCGGAAAAACTTTGGCGGCTCCTTCGTTTTGCAGTTCTTTGGCAAAAGAAAAATCCGTAAGATAGAGACTGCATTCTTTCCACCAGCTTTGAGAAAATCCAGAAAGAATATTCCAGACATTATCCACAAACCACAGGGCAAGAGGGATATTTTTTTGTTTTAATTGCTCGTACAGTATGCCGTTTCCGTCCAAAGACCCGGCATTGACTGCCAAATAAAGGCGGGGAGGCTTTACGTCCAAAAGTTCCAAGATTTCCTGAAGCGTTTTTCCTCCAATTTCAAGGGGAATACAGCCGATATCGCGGACAGCCTGACAGAGTTCCTTATGCAGGAGATCATTTTTGCCGCCGGAAAGAAAAATATATTTTTCTTTTTGGGCAGGCTGGAAAGTTGCAGTTAAAAGTTTTTTATTTCGCAGTGTTACAAGTATGTTGTTCCAAAAAAAAGGAAAAAGCTGCATATTTTGCGTATAAAAAAGAATGTCTGTTTGTGCAAAGAAATCTTCGCCGCAGAGCTCAAATAATTTTTCTTTTGTGAGGGCAATAAAATTTTCCGGAAGTTTTAAGCTGATTTGTTGAGAAAATGCTTCATGCTCAAGATAAAATATTTTTTCTTTATTCTTGCACCAGGGTAAAATGTTGTGCAGATTTGCTCCTAAGCCAAGGAAAAGAATTTGTTTTTTGGTGCAGGAAAACATTTTCTGCGTGCGTGCGTATAACGTATTAAAATTATGAATATCTAATAAAATAAAGGCAAAATTCCCTTGTAAAAGCGTTTTTTTTCTTCCAAGTCCGTCAATAATGCTTTGTGAGGGTATTCGCTGTGTGGTGTTTTCCATATTTTAAATGCTCAATAAAAATTCTTGGCTTAGTAAAAAAAATACGTTATACTTATTCCTCAAAAAAGTATATCTCGAACTTTTTGATTAGTAAAGAGAATATGAAAGAATATCGCGACTATTATTTTTTAAAGGCAAAAAAAGAAAATTATCCTGCACGTTCTGTGTATAAATTGCAGGAAATGAATAAGCGTTTTCGTCTTTTTAAAGCCGGAATGAAAGTACTTGATTTAGGGGCTGCTCCCGGATCATGGTCTTTGTATGCAGCTGAAAAAGTTGGCGAAAACGGACTTGTTCTTGCCTGTGATTTGCAGACGACAGAAACGGTTTTTCCGCCCAATGTGCGTTTCCTGCAGGAAAATGTTTTTGAGCGCAGCCCGGAATTTGAAGCATTGCTTGAAGATCTGGGACCTTTTGATATGGTGATAAGCGATATGGCACCCCGCACAACAGGCACAAAGTTTACTGATCAGGCGCGTTCTTTGGAACTTTGTCTGGAGTCTGTGCAGGTTGCTGAAAAATATTTGAAAGTCGGCGGAAATTTTATTACAAAAATTTTTATGGGACCGGATTTTCAGGATTTGGTGAAAGCCATGCGTCCCATTTTTTCAAGCGTCAAAACGTTTAAACCTCAAAGCTCAAGGGCGGAAAGCAAGGAAATTTTTCAGGTAGGGCTTGGGTTTACAGGCAATAATAACTAAGCAAATAAACATGTCTCGGAGGATATATGTCAGGACATAGTAAGTGGGCTAATATTCAACATCGTAAAGGTCGTCAGGACGCAAAACGCGGCAAAGAATTTACCAAAGCTGCAAAAGAAATCATTATTGCTGCCAAAGGCGGCGGTGACCCGACCGGCAACCCTCGTCTTCGTGCTGCAATTGCTGCTGCAAAAGCCATTAACTTGCCTAAGGATAAAATTGAAGCTGCAATCCGCAAAGGCACAGGTCAGGACGCCGGCGGTGAATTGTTTGAAATTACCTACGAAGGCTATGCTGTAAGCGGTGTTGCGGTTATGGTTGAAACCGCAACCGACAATAAAAACCGTACGGTAGCGGAAATTCGTCACCTTTTCACAAAACATGGCGGTTCCCTTGGCGAAAATGGCTCTGTAAGTTTCATGTTTGACAGACTCGGCGTTATTACTTTGAATAAAGAAAAATACGCTGATGAAGACACTGTGATGAATTTTGCGCTTGAAGCCGGTGCTGATGATGTCAAAGATGATGACGATATCTGGAGCATTCATACTGCCATGGAAGATTTCAATACCGTGCGTGATTCACTTGAAAAACAAGGTGTTGAAATGGAATCTGCTCAGCTTGCGTTTGTTCCGAAGAACTATGTGCCTGTTGATAAGGAAGCAGCTGAAAAACTTATTCGTTTTAACGACGCCCTGGAAGATTTGGACGACGTGCAGAACGTATATTTCAACTTTGATTTACCGGACGATTTTGAAGGATAATTTGTCAGGGAAGTTGTTCTTCCCTGATTTTTTATTATGAGAATACTTGGTATTGACCCCGGTTCTGCAAATACCGGCTGGGGAATAATTGAAGAGAAATCCGGCACGCTCAAACTCCTTGATTGCGGAGTTATTCGTCCTAAAAATAAAGGGAAAGATAATTTTGCGGAACGCATTTCCTTTATTTATAAGACATTATTGGAAATTATTGCCTATTATAAGCCCGATGAAGCCGGTATTGAGCAGGTTTTTACTGCAAAAAATGCCTTGACAGCTTTGAAACTGGGGCAGGCCCGCGGTGTTGCTGTGGCAGCCTGTGCAAATTTTGATATTCCCGTTTTTGATTATGCGCCGACATCTGTAAAAAAAGCATTGGTAGGCGTGGGGCGGGCTGATAAAGAACAGGTTGCCTTTATGATTGGGAAGATTTTGAGTGTCAATGTCAAACAATTTCGCTTGGATACAACGGACGCACTTGCTATTGCCATTTGCCATTCGTCCATGCGCAAGTTTTATGCGCGTTATGCTGTCACCCAAAAATAAAAGGAGTTTTTATGAGAATTACCTGGCTTGGACATTCTGCTTTTGAGCTTTTTTCTCATGGAGTGAAAATTTTAATCGACCCGTTTTTTACGGGTAATCCTCTTTGCGGTGATACAAGGGATTTTGTTAATCCTGATTTGATTTTGGTGACACATGACCATGGCGATCACCTGGGGGATACTGTTTCCATTATGAATAATGGAAAAACAAAATTTTTGGGAATTGCTGATTTGTGCTATTATTTGCCAACGTTACGCGGGGGAAATTGTGAGAATATCCTCTTTGGCGGCAGCGGCATGAATATTGGAGGTACAGTCAAATTCGGCGATTTTTCCATTACCATGACACAGGCATTTCATTCAGCCGAACATGGTTCCTGTGCAGGCTTTATTATTAAAGACCCCGATGGTTTTACAGTGTATCATGCAGGTGATACAGGTTTATTCAGTGATATGGCACTGTTTGCCGAACGGCATACTATTGATGTGGCGTTACTTCCCATTGGCGGGCATTTTACCATGGACAGTCTTGACGCTGCCAAGGCCTGTGCGTATTTGGAAGCAAAACATGTTATCCCCATGCATTATAAGACGTTTCCCGTGCTTTGTCAGAATACGGAAGAGTTTGCGGCACATTTAGCGCATTATAGTCCGGAAACAAAGCTTATTCATTTAAATTCAAACGCAAGTATAGAATTTTAATATGCTCCTCAATAAGCGTATCTTTTTTGAATGTGTAAAAGTTTTTCTCATAAGTGTCACTGTGCTTATGGCATTTGTGCTTATGGGAAGAGCCATACAAATTAAAGATACGCTTATGGGACTTGAGCTGACTTTTTTAGATACTCTGCTTGTTTTTTTCTATTTAAGTCCTAATTTCCTCTTGGTTATGATGCCTGTTTCTGCCATGCTGGCAGTCTTTTTGACGTTTTTGCGCATGGGTTCGGATAAGGAACTGATAGCCCTCAAAGCAGGCGGCATCAGTTTATATCAGCTTATACGCGCCCCTATTGTTTTTGGGATATTGACGACCTTGCTTTGTTTTTGGATTTCATTTTCTCTGGTGGCAGTTGGGGCGAATAATTTCCGTTCTCTGATTATGGATATTGCCCAAAATCGTGTAAATATTGCCTTGCAGCCGGGGATTTTTAATCAGGATATTCCTCATCTTGTCTTTTTTGCGAAAAAAGTTGATGTGCAGAATGGATCTCTTGCAGAAGTTTTGGTTGAAGACAGCACAAATAAAGATGCAACTTTGACTATTTTAGCGCCTGTTGGGAATTTGACAGTTGATTATTTGAAAAGTGATATTGTCATGCTGTTAAAAGAGGGAGTTATTTATTCTACAAGTGACAATAAGACAGTTAAATTAAATTTTGATGAATATATTATCCGTTTTTCATTGCAGTCACTTTTTAAAGGTTTTGATTTAAGACCAATACAGCCTGATGAAATGAGCTGGAATGATTTGACTGCATTTGATACAACAAAAATGACAAAAGCAAAAAATCCGGCAAGCAATAAGATAAAAGTTGAAATGCACAGGCGCTGGGTATTTCCTCTTTCCTGTTTTATTCTTTCTATTTTTGCTGTGCCTATTGCCGCGTCGTTTCAGGGCGTGCATAAACAATCAGGATTAATTTTTGCACTGATTATTTTCTTTACCTATTATGTACTTATTTCGCTTGGCATGAATTTAGCCGAATACAGAGGAATGAACCCTTATATGACAATTTGGTTTCCTGCTGTTTTCTTCTTTATTATCAGCCTGTATGGAGTGTATTTATCGGCAAATGAACGTGTGCCTGCCTGGCTTAATATGAATTTTATCTTCAGACTGAATAAACGTTTCAAGAGAAAGGCATAATAGTATGAAATTATTGACAAAATATATTATCAAAAATCATACTCGCCTTATTTTTATGACTTTGGCGATTGGGATTTGTATTTTTATTTTAATTGATTTGATTGAAAAAGCAGATATTTTTATGGCTTCACGCAAGCCTTTAATGTATGCACTGCAATATTATTTTTTGAAACTGCCCTTTATTGTTTCACAAACTTTGCCTTCCATTTTTTTGCTGTCTTCGGTGATTTTCCTTTCGCTGATGATTACTTCCAGAGAAGCCATAGCATTGCAGGCAGGCGGTGTTTCTGTTTATGAAATAACCAAAAATCTTGTTGGGCTGGGGATTTTTTGGGCTGTCATGCAATTTGTACTTTCACAAATGATTATGTATGCCACAGAGCAAAAAGCGTTCTCCCTTTGGCGCTATGAAGTGCGGGAGCGCGTTTTTACTGAAAATTCTCTGGAAAATGTATGGTTTTTAGATTCCGGTTATATTGTGCATGTGGGGCTTTTGTATGAAAGAGGGCATGGGGAAAATCTTGTTGCCTATAAAGTGAATGAAAATACGCAAACTGTCGATGAAATTATTCGGGCAAAAAAATTTACTGCCTATAATGATATATGGACGCTTGAAAATGTAAAGTTTTATTATCCTGAAAAATTTCAGGAAGAACAAAAGGATCGGTTTATTTTGCCCGTTAACCAGTCTGTGCATTTTTATTTTATCAGCAATCAGGAGGAAAAAACAGAACGGCTTTCATTCTTCCTGCTTGGGGAAGCTATTGAACGTTTGCGGGCTTCCGGCTCAAATATAGAGAATATGCAGACAATTTGGCACAGCAAAATAACCTATTCGGTGATGGTAGCGGTTTTTGCCGTGCTTGCTGTGGCTATTGTTTCCTATAATGCAAATATTTATGTTGCGGTCATGCTGGCTGTGGTGGTGTCATTTTTGAGTTATGTGCTCAGCAGTTTTGGCTTATTTTTAGGGCAAAGCGGAAAAGTTCCGCCTATTTTCGGGGCATGGTTTCCGTGCGTCTTTTTGCTGCTGCTTGGCTATATAAAAATTTATCTTGGTTTTTCAAAGCGTAGAATATGA
This sequence comes from uncultured Mailhella sp., assembly GCA_948482415.1. Lineage (GTDB taxonomy): Bacteria > Desulfobacterota > Desulfovibrionia > Desulfovibrionales > Desulfovibrionaceae > Taurinivorans. The sequence goes on along the minus strand of CAOMFZ010000095.1, from coordinate 47 downwards.
ATCTGACATTACGGATAAAAAGGAAATGTTAATCCGTGATGCCATGT
>CAOMFZ010000094.1 GCA_948482415.1 uncultured Mailhella sp. | reverse complement strand
ACATTGAAGCAGGGGCAAGCTTTGTTTGCAAACTCATTATGCCCGTGCACGGTTGCGTTCGGATATTCTTTTTTGAGTTTTGCCGCAAGGTTTCGCAAAGTTTGAAATTGCTTCTCCGTAAAATTATTTTGGGGGTTGCCGTCTGCGTCAATGCCGCCAACCAGACAAATGCCAATGCTGTTTTTGTTCTGTCCCTTGCAATGGGCTCCGGCAATTTCAAGAGGTCTGCCGTTTTCAATTCTGCCGTTTCGGCGGATCACATAATGATAACCAATGCCTGACCAGCCATTTTTTTTATGCCATTCGTCAATTTGATACGCCCCAATATCTTGGGTAGGTTTAGTGGCGCTGCAATGAATAATGATTTTATTTATTTCCCGCATAATAACTCCTTTTTTTAAAGGTAGCATGAGATATAAAGAAAATCGTAACGGTATGAAAACTATGGATACAAAAAAGAGAGTGTTTACTCTCTTTTTTGTATGTATGCAGTAATTTTTACTATTCATCAAAATCCTGCATCTCTCGTTTTACGTCTTCCGCTTTTACCCGGATTGGTTTTGTTTTTAACGCAGTTAATTTACCTTCCTGTATCATTTTATACACTTGCGAGTAGGATATATTGAGACAATAGCAAACGTCATACACTGAAAGCAATGCTTTTTTATTGACAAGGTCTTTGGCTGGTACAGTATATTGATTATTAAGCTTGATGGGATAATTAATCGAAAGTGGAACTTGAAATCCGGCAGGGCGAAACAGCATGCATTTGTTATTGCAGCCAAGGCATAAAAATTTTTCACCTTTATAAAACCAACACGGGCGTATCTTTTTATATTTTTGGCATTTCAAATTTTCATAAACAAAATCTTGCGGCTGTGAATTGTACGGCAGCCAGTTATCATATAAAAGCAGAATAATCTCGCCTACCTGATTGATTGTCATGTTTTCCTCCTATAAGATGACGCTCGGAGTGGTGATCTCTGCTGTCCATTTGCGTAGTTGGTTCGCTTTGCTCACCAAACGCAAACAAGCCTTCGGTGGCTCCTGCCACCCACTCGCTGTCGCTTGTGTTTTGTGCGAAAAACACTACGCTTGCACTGCGTGGCTTTGTGTATTCTGCACAAAATACGAGTTCGGCAGGCGTCTTGCTTGTTCATAATTTTGATTGAATGAATGAAAAAACGGCAGTCGCTTCATTTATACTTTTGCGTTTACACTCCGGGCAATTAGGTCGAAGCAGTCTGCAATTAATGCATTTTGTTTGCTGTAAAACTTCTAAAACTTCTTGTTCTTCAATTGTTATTTTTTTGGGGACGTCCTCAGAATTATCAAGAGCTTTTTCAATGCGAGCCAGTTGTTTTTGGGTATTGCCTGCGTATTTTTCGGCAAAAACAAGATAGACGGTGGCTCTTGTCAAGTTCTCATTCAGCTTGCAAAAATTATGGATTGAGCCATATTTTTTAACAATTTTCTGCCGTAATTCTTCTAGATTCATTTTCTTTTTGCTTTTTATCAAAAGCCCGCTCTCTTTTTTGCAGATCTGTCAATAATGCTGTAATTGCCTTTTCTTCTTGCAACCAGACAAAGGAATAACAATTAAATTCCCGCTGCACCCTGATATCAAGGCTTGACATGGAATAGCCCAGTTTTTTCCATATTGCCAAAATTTGCTTTTTTTGACTGTAAAAAGGCATGGAGGGAGTGATTTCAATCCAATCAGGGCGGGAATGAGGATTGACAGAGGTATTACTCCGCTTTTTGTTTTTCTTAGAAACAAACTGCACGCCGCATTCTGCAAAATGGCGCAGCAGTCTGGTCAGTTCATTGTCCGACAAGTCTTTTGCGGAGCTTTTTTTGAATTTATTTTGCAAAAGTTCTCGGTAAATATCATCCTCAAGCCCTAATTGCTTTCTTGCGATTGCAATTTTGGCATACATTGCTTTTCTATTTTGCATGGTTATGTCCTTTTATAATAAGGTCTTTGCAGGGATAAAATCCTTGATAACCATAAGCAATAACATAAATCTGCCATTCACCGTTATAATCAAGGATCGGTTCTGAACCTGTCATTGCACATAACTGTACCGGATTATCCTTTTCCCATATAATAATGGAACAGCGTGTATTTTTAGGAATATTGGGTTTTCCGCTGGTCACTTCTTTATTTTCAAGCAATGAACAGATAAATTTTCCAATTTTTTCAGCATTCATAAATACTTTTTTACCGTCTGTATCTATCCATTTTCTATTATGACGGATACGGAACAACCCTTTTTGTCCTCCATAGATTTCAGCGGGAGAGCATTCTATTCTATGTCTTTTTGTGCCGTTTTTGACACAAATTGTGCTTGAAAATTTACGGTTATCCACGGCAAGCTCTTCTTATAATCATGGCAACTACATCATGGTCTATTTCTATAACAGGGATTTTATTTTCTTCCGCGAAAGCAATCTCAGCTTTCATTCCGACAGAATTTTCATACCCTGCGAGATTAATACAATGAACTTCGGTTGCCCATTCTTTTATTATGGAAAGATCCATCTCTTTCCACCAACCGAAACCATGAGCGACTCCGTGTTTACACACCTCGTGACCATAAGTAATAGGAGAGAATACGATATATTCATGGACACGCATATAAAATGAAGCCATTGCAGTTGCTATTTTTGCCCTATATTCCATTACCTCTGCATTTTCATGTGTGTATGGACAAGCAAGATATATTCTTTTCCGTTTTTCCATATAAACCTCGCGGCTGACATCATCAGACAATATACGCCACTATATTGTGACCTCCCGATTCGGGAGGTTTCGTTATTGGAAGTATTATGCTACGTTTTTGATTTTTTCTTCTTTTACTTCGACAAAGAACGTGTCTTTTTGCTTGCGCTCCAAGCCGACAGTTTCCAGCTTTTCATTTGTCCAGCCAAGCATGGCGTCACGGTTTATTTTTTCCGTTGTCTTTATCCCCTCATGAAAACTGTATTCTTTCAGTTTGGAGATGACCATGTCTTCTTTTATGCCTCTTTGAATGGCTATTTCTGAACTCGCCCTAAATCCGATTATTCCAAATCCCAATTCAAGGCTTTTTTTCTTTTCAAACAGTTCCTTTTTGTTAAGTTTTCCAAATACACCAAGAGCTGTTTCAAGCTCTTTTTTACGAGCAAGCAAGGCAAGACTTTTTTGTGTTGCCTGTGTTTTTGCGAAGTCAATGGCTTCCTGCTGTTCCAATTCAATCTCTTTAATTTTTTGAGAAATAGCAGAAAGTTCAGCCAGTGCGCCGTCAGCTTGCTCTACGCTTTCCACAATATATGGAATTTCCGGTTTTGATTTAGCCATGAATCACTCCTTTTTCCAAATCCTCCACACCTGCAGCGGCAGCTTCGAGATTTTGCTTGATTTGTTTGATAAATTCCCAGTTTTTTTCGTCAACATTGCCAGCCAAAGTGCTAAGTTCGGCACAAAGTGATTTCAAATCTTCACTAAGCATTTTCTTGCTCCTTTTCTTGTTCTTTGTTTATTTTATTGAATCTGTTTTTCAAAACTTCACAGCATTCAACTATCTTCTGTGCTGTCAACGGGCTGTATAAATTGTCGCATAAAAGCAATCGGACAATCTTAGCTCCTGCAGCCCGTTCCTGTTCAAACGGGTCTGTATCTTTATACGTCGGCATGGGGGTTTCAGGTGACATTTTGGCTTTTTGCGTTGCCATAAAACATTTCGCCTGTTCCTTTTTGCCAACGATTTTAATATATCCCTCAGCCTCCAGCCAGTTTACATATTTGCCAACATGAGAATGGTCTTTGCCTGTCATTAAAGAACATTCTTTAATTGTCCATTCTCCTTTTGTCTGGCGTATGAAACGCCATATTTTCACATATCCCGCCGCAATCACGGTGCCGCGGATCTTGTAATCATAATTATATCTGTAACGCCCTGATAAAATTTTGTTTATTTCACCGTGCCTGACCATTTCGGCAATCCTTGTTCTGATTTTTGCCTGGTCGGCATCGGTTTTAGCTTCAAGCACATCATAAATTTGAGCATTGCTGATTTCCTGGTCATTTTTACCAAAGGCACGAAAGGCAACACGGATTACTTCCGGAGTGATTTTCATAAGCTACCCTATTTCTTTTTATGAATGATGTTGCTGAAGGCTGTTTCAAGCATTGCCGTGTCTACTTCATATTTTTCAGATGCTTTGGCGGCTTTTTCCAATTGCAGGGCGATATTGCGAACAACACGAAAATCGCCATCCGCCTGCTTGGTTATTTTCAGGCACAAATCGGGAGAAACGTTTAAATTCGCTGCCTGTTTCAGAAAAATGCTCGCTTCTGTCGGGGAAATGGGCATAAATTCCACTTCATAGGCGACACGGCTCATTATACGCCGGCGTTCCCGCAAAAGCCCCCATATCCCTTCTTCGCCAATTAAAACAACAGGAACGCCCGTCATTTCAAAAATGTCCCGCAAGTCTTCAATTCTGTCGATTGAAAGCCTGTCCGCCTCATCAATAAAGAGCGGCTTCGGGTCGTTTTCCAAAACTTCAACAATAAGTTCCTTGCAGCGGTTGCCGTTGTGTCTGGGCATATCCATGTTTTTGCCGCGAACTTCAAATAACAGACGTTGTAAAAAAGCCGATTGTGACCAATTTTGCCAAACCCGAACGTATGCTCCGCCGCGTTCATAATAATAGCGGTCTGCTGCCACGGATTTTCCGCGTCCTGCTTTTCCGTAGGCAAGAACAAAGCCGCTTGACATCTTTCCCGCTTCAAGGGCGGTGTCCGCTGTTTGATTAAATCTAGCCATACTTTCTGTTTCAATTATTATTTCTCGCATACTACCTCCTTATGCGATATTTTTTAAATATTCTTTCATGGTGTCGTATCTGTTTTTATAAAATTTTCGGTATTCCGAAGTTTCTTCAAATTTTTCAAACCAAGCTTCGTCCTCAATGGTAAGTTTGATATTTTTTTCAAATTTCATTTCAAATAAATAGGCGTAACGTGCCAGACTGTCTTTGAAACGCTTCATGCTGCTTGGCGTGTATTCCTGAATTTTACTTTCAAGTTCCTGAACTTTCGCCTCAAACGCTGCAATTTCTGTTTTTGTCATAGGCTTTTCAGGTTCAGGAAGCGGGATTGCCTTTACTTCCTGATTGATTTCAATAGCTTTATTGCGGATTTCCATTTCAGGCAAAATTACGTCGCTGACCATTGACTTCAAAGTCTTGAGCTGCGTTTTTTCCTGATTTTTCTTGAGTTCCAACGCATATTGCAGCTGTGCTTTCTGCTCTTCCGTGCCTAAAATCTGGGCGGCGGGGTGAATTCCATGGGCAATGCCGTAATATTCACGGTTTTTTGCTTCGCATAGAAATTCGCCGTCTTTTGTGTACACTTTGACACAGTTCGGGCTTAAAATTTCATCATAACGGATAAGAATTTCATGGCGGCGGGACGCTAAGACCTCATGCCAATAGAGTTTGCCGTGCAGTCTAAAGCCGTCCTTTGTAATGGTGCGGACGGTTTTCTGCATCATCAGAACGTCAAGGCGGGCTAGGTCGCCCTGTGTGAGCCCCTCGCCTCTGCCTTGCTCAAAAATCTCGGCAGGGCATTTGTTTTTCAAGTGTGTGCGGGGCTGTCTGCGCTGCACATATTGCGCAAACCACTTTGCGATTTCTGTATGAGTTTCCTCAAGAGTGAGCGGTCTGCCGCCAAGTTTTTCGTGCAATTTTTGGTGCAGTTTTTCATTCCTGTGCAGGCGTGCAGGTTTTTCTGAGATATTTCTGCCCACATAGGAAGGCATGGAAATTTCCATATCGTGCATTGTTCCGAAGAAACGTTCGATAGGTTTTGACTGCCCGTGATAAGCCCATGCGTGAATGACTTTTACTCCTAAGCTTTCATATAAGCCGTCAATGCCTGCCTGCTGAAAATCGCGGCAGCCTTCAAAATATTTAGCCCGAAACGCCCGACCGTTATCGAGATAGACAACCTTGGGGAATTTGCCGAGCAGCATGCAGCTTCGGCGAAATGCCGCGCTGATACATTGAATATTCTCTGTTGCCATGATTTCCCAGCCAAGCGGGTGGCTGCTTGCTCCGTCAAAAAAAAGCAGGAGCGTCATTCTTTTTGGCTTGCCGGTTTCTGGGTTGATTGTTTCAAAATTCAAAGTGTGACCGTCAGCAATGATGACATCGCCGACCTGTACAAGGCTCCAGTCTCGCAGAATGGAAATACAGCATTTATCATTCCATGCTTTTTTGCCTTCACGGAACAAAACATATTCATCATAACTTTCAGAAATATATGTGTTGATAAATCTGCGGATTGTTGCGTCGCTCGGAACTGTCAGCCCTTCTTCCTTACAGCGGCTTTCAACCTTGCGGGCAACCTGACCGATAAACGGTGCGTTAGGATTGAGGACTTGCCCTAAAATAATAGCTTTATGGGCTTCAGTGATGATTGATTTACCGCAGTGCGCCATACCGCGTTTGTCAGCAAGACTAAGATAGTCTTGAGATTTATTTTGCTTATTCTTCCAACGCTCAAGCGTTTTCCAGCTTACTTCGCCAAGTTGTGCAAAAATTTCAGGATATGCTCCATTATTATAATGTTCAATAAACTTTTCTTTTGAACGAACCGTCTTTCCATGAGCCTCTTGAAATTCCATATAAAGTCTAAGCAAATCAGATTTTAATAGAGCATGTTCCTTTTTACTTGCTGATAAAATTTTAGGCTGTTGAATTGAGTTGGTTGGTTCGTCACAACCAACAGGTACATTTTGTAATTCTGCTTTACGGATAGCATATTGAGTTTTTTCAGGCATGGAATCAAAAAGCCATGTATATCCGCCCCCCTGACTTTTACGAGGTTCAGATTTCCAATTTTCACGCTTTGCACGACCATGAACATTTTGTTGTGCAATTTGTAAAAGTTGGGCTAATTCTTTTGTTGAATATGTTTTTTTCATGACCAATGCCTATTTTTTTGTTTAAGCTACAATTTTTTTATTTTCTTGCTGAAAATCATTTTTTTGAGGATCAAAAAGATATTGTTCAGGAACGCCAAGCAAACGGAGTGTTTCTAAAATTTTAGGACTGTGAGAAACCCCATTAATTACTTGACTTACAGATTGCCGGCTAACGCCGATTTGTTCCGCTACATCTTTACCTGTAAGTCCTTTTTGTCTAAGAATTTCATAAATTCTCAAGCTGACTTCGCAACGCATCGCCCCACACCAACGTCTGTGATTTATTGTTGCTACACTCATATTTTTCTCCATTTTTGCAATCAGTATTTACATTGACATTTTTTTATTAACTGGTTACTTTTTTAGGAAATTTACAAGTAAATTTATGTATAAACTTTCTTGTAAATTTCCTAAATATGAATTTTGCCTATTTTTGACTTTTTGTCAACCTATTTTTGCATGAAACTTAAATATTTTGCAAATTGGTATGATAGTCAAATAATACAATATGATAACAATAAATATAAACATGAAACTTTGCATGAAACTTCTTCGGGGCTTTCTAAAAGTTTCATGCAAGGAAGTTTCACGATATGAATATAGGAAAAAGAATAAAAGAAATTAGGACACAACTCTTAAATGATATGTCAAGAAAAGATTTTTCTGCAAAATTAGGAATAGTTGAAAATACTGTAAGAAATTACGAACTTGAGGCATCTTTACCGAATTCGGATGTTATATCCAAAATTTGCAATACATTCAATATAGATCCAGTTTGGCTTTTGGACGGCGTGGGCTCAATGACAAAAGGTGATTTGGTACTACCTCAAAATGATGACCTCATAATGATTCCAATGGTTGAAGCTGTATTATCAGCCGGAGGAGGCAGCTTTGAAACAAATTCAACTAAAGAACGGGAATATGCCTTTAGAAAAGATTTTATTTGCAGAAAGGGTAATCCCAACGATATGGTATTAATGAGAGTTTCTGGCGACTCTATGGAGCCTGATATTCAAAATAATGATGTTGTCTTAATAGACCAAAGCAAAACAACCATACTGGCAAGTAAAATTTATGCTGTTGCATTTGATGATTGTGTTTATATTAAACGAGTAGAAAAAGATTTGAACGGAATTATTTTAATTAGTTCTAATTCTAATTATTCTCCAATTCAAATAACAATGAATGAACAAACAGAAAATCAATTTAAAATTATTGGTCGTGTTCTTTGGTGTGGAAGAGAATTTTTATAATTTGTGTCGCATTTCTGTTCTCAAATAAAATGAAAAAAAACTATAAAAAAAGTGCGGTCATTCTCAACTCTCTTATGATCGCACTTTTTTATTTTAAAATTCCTGTAAGCCATTGATAGTCAAACAATAGTCAAGTATTCGTCAAGTCCATTTGGCTTATTACGCCATTCTCATTTATTCTGTCCCCCCATA
>CAOMFZ010000093.1 GCA_948482415.1 uncultured Mailhella sp. | reverse complement strand
CAAGTATTATTAAGAATAATTCCTATTTTTTACTTCAATTTTATAAAAATCATATTAAATTGCCTTATTATACAAAATTCATCTGCATGGACAAGCTATAGAGTATCATCTATTATAAGATCAATAAATGCATTAGCTCTTATGCTTTAGAGCAATTTCATATGACATTCAAAATAGTTATGCCATATTTGTTAGTTCACTAAAAGATTGTTTCGTCGTTATCACTCCTCGAATGACGGGGTGGGGGCTAGAGCATTTCCATTGAATATTGCGACTTTCATTTTTGTGCGCTTCTATATTAAAAAGTTTTGAGAGAGGGTACAGGGAGAGAACTTTTTCAGCCACCGAAGGCGACGAAGTCGTTTGCGTTAGCGAGTGAGCGAGCTTTACGCAAATGGACAGCAGAGATAAAGTTCTTTCCCTGTAAAGTTGCAATTATTTCCGGAATTGCTCCAGCAATGACAAGCTCCATTATTTCTTGAGAGAAATCTTATAGGCAAATGCATACAGCACGGGGAAAATAAACAAGGTCAATACGGTGGAAACAAAAAGACCGAAAATAATGGTCGCAGACATACCGCCAAAGAGCGGGTCAAATAAAAGGGGCAGCATGCCAAAAATCGTCGTAATAGCTGCAAGGGAAACAGAACGGATACGGCTGACAGCAGAGTCTATCAAAGCAATAAATGGATTTTTCTTGAGTTCCTTGATTTCAAAATTGATTTCATCCACCAGCACAATAATATTCTTGATCATCATGCCCGTGAGCGAAACCGCACCCACAATAGACATAAAGCCAAAGGTCATACCGAATATGAGCAGCCCGGGCACAATCCCGATAAAAGCAAAGGGCAGAGACAGGAAAATAAGAAACGGCACTTTGACATCTGCAAAAAGCAAAACACAGATAATCAGCATAAACAGCCCTGCCACAGGGATATAATCCATAATCGCAAAAATATTTTTCGTCTGTTCGTGGTGCTCGCCCAGCCAGAACATGGTATAACCCTTGGGCGGAGTAATGGCTTCAATTTCTGTCAGCACTTCCTTGCGGGCAGTGTCGGGCATGCTGTCAAACGCCACTTCACACTGCACGGTCAGGGTGCGCACTCTGTTTCTTCGCCAAATCTGCCCTTCGTCAAATTTCATGCCCTCACTGCGAAGCACACTGGATAAGGGCAGGGAATTTTTGTTCATGCCCCAAATGGGAGTTTGCCCAATATTCAATAGGTCAGAACTGCCCTCCTGCAAATTCTGCTTCAAAATCACCGAAACCGTATTGCCGTTTTCATTGATTTTACCAATGTTGATGCCGTCGCCGTTTGCCATGAGCGCCACCGCCACATCCGATGGCATTACCCGCACAAGCTTTGCTAAAATGTCGGAATATTCCCCTTCCCAAACCATGACTTTATTGCGCCAATCTGTTGTTACGCTGGAAATATGGGGATTTTTCTGAAAAACAGCAATGGCTTTATCCGCAAGTTCCCGCAAAACTTGTGGGTCAGGACCTGAAAAGGCAAGTTCCAAGGGATAGGGCACAGGCGTCCCATTGGGATATTTTCTAATCCCCAGCATAACTTCCGGATAGGAATTATCCATAAAATTCGTTATTTTTGCACTCAATTCATCTAAATATTTAATATGTTCAAGATTAACAACAAGTTGAGCATAAGAAGTATTGGGATACTGCGGAATAACCGCCACATAAAAGCGAGGAACAGAAGCTCCTGTTGCAAGCGCAACAGACGTTACACCCTCATGGGCTTTAATAAATTCCGCAAGATTTTTTCCAATCGTTTCCACGCGTTCAATACGGCTACCCTCAGCAACCCAAAGATTTATGGTAAAGCCTTTTTTATCGGACGGAGGAAAGAAAATTTTTGGAATAAAAAGAAAAAGCACCATGGCAAGCATAAATGCCAAACACACAATAGCCAAGGTTTTCTTTTGATTTTTCAATAAAACATATAAAACACGCCGGCATTTTCGATAAAATTTCTTTTCGCGGTCTGAAAGGGAAGGAATTTGCACATGCGATAAATAGGTTTTACAATAAACTGGCGTTTGCGTCAAACAAAGCACCCAGCTCAGCATAAGCGAAATACCCACCACAAGAAAAGCAGACCCCACATATTCGCCCAAATAGGTTGGCATCAAATAGACAGGCAAAAATGCTAAACTGGCAATGGCTGTTGCCCCAAGGAGCGGAATGGCGGTTTTCTTGGTGGATTCCAGCAAGGTATCGCGCATGGGAAGCCCCTCTTTGCGAAGAACAAGCACCCTGTCCACCACCACAATGGAATTATCTACAAGCATGCCCATAGCAATAATAAAAGCAGCCAAAGATACTCGCTGCAAATCAATATGCAGCAAAAGCATACAAATCAGCGTACCCAAAATAGAAAGGATAAGCCCGCTTCCGATAATAAGCCCGCAGCGTATGCCCATGGTAAAAAGCAGCACGCCGACAACAGTTATCACTGATGCTGACAAATTCAAAACAAAATTATTGATTGCAGAAGTGACAAGGTCGGGCTGATAATAGACCTTTTCAATATTTATCCCGATAGGCAATTTTTCCTGCAATTCCGCAATCTTTTCATCAATAACCCTGCCTGTTTTGACAACATTGCTGCCTGCTTCCGGAGAAAGCGATACCCCCATTGCCCGCTTGCCGTTATAAAACATTTTTTGCGTCACAGGTTCCACAATGCCGCGGGCGATTTCCGCAATATCCCGCAGGCGCACAATCTGCACAGAACCGTCAGATGATTCCCTAGTAAAAACAATAAGTTCTTCTAGTTTTTCCTTTGTATCAATTTTATTGGTCAAACGAAGAGGAACACGCAAATTCCCAAAATCAACAGAACTTGCCCCAGTAATTAAATTATCCAAAAATAAAGACGCTACAATGGTTTTGGGATTTAAACCCATGGCATGGACTTTTTCTTTGTCAAGCTCCACAATCAGCGCATTTTCAACCTTGCCGAACTCGGAAACCTGTGCCACCCCGTCCACAGCATTAAGCGTTTTGGTCACAAATTCCGTGTATTTTTTCAGCTCCTGCAAAGAAAAGCTATCATCAGCTGTCACCGCTAAAAATATCCCATAGATTGAACCATAATCATCAAGCACAATAGGCTCAATCACGCCCAAGGGCAATTTGAGCTTAGCATCAGCAATTTTTTTGCGGACATTATCCCAATATTGGTCAAGTTCACGCGGAGGAATAGACTCTTTTAATTTTATTTTTACCTGCGAATAACCTTGTTTTGAAACGCTTTGCGTATAGTCAATATTGGGGATTTTCTGCAGCGCCTGCTCAATGACATCTGTCACATACAGCTCAACGCTGTGGGCGTCAGCCTCCGGATACAGCGTAATCACCAGCGCTTCTTTAATTTTAAATTCCGGGTCCTCAAGCTTGCCAAGCTGAAAATACGAAAAAATACCCCCGATAATCAGCAGGATTACCAAAAAGCGAATAACCAAAGGGTGATCTATTGCATAATCAATAAATTTCATGGCAAACCTGCAATTCTTTCCTCTATAAAACTTCCCCAATATTCGTAGGGGTAAAATCTTCCAAAATTCGTACTTCCTGCCCGTCCAATAAATCATGCACGCCTTTAATCACAATAATATCACCAAGTTCCAAGCCCTCAACAATGATTTGTCCGTTTTCTTCAGCTCGTAAAATATGCACAGGCTTCAAACTGACAATGTTATTTTGATAACTCCAGACATAACTTTGCGCATTTTTTTCAAAAACCGCTTCCACAGGAACATGCAAAGCCCGCGCATTATCATTGATATAATGAATATACACAGTACCTTCAGAACCAACAAGCAAATCATCGTCATTTTCTATATAAAAAACAACAGGATAGACAAGCTCAAAACTCTGCTTGACTTTGCCGATTGTTTGCAGGGTGAGGGAATATTTTTTATCCTTATGCACAAAAAAACATTGCGGATTTTTACTGAAATACTGCATGTCGTTCTGGGAAATATTAATCTGCACCTTTTTCCTGCCGTCAGACGAAAAAGACAGCACCGGCATGGCGGCAGAAACAACGGTACCTACATCCACAAATTTGCGTTTGATATAGCCGTTATAGGGAGCAAGGAGCATGGTGTCCGCTTTTTGGTTTTGGCTGTTGATATAGCCCTGCTTTGCTTCCTGATATGTCGCATAGCTGGCTTTTTCCCTGGCAGCGGCCCCCTCAAGCATGGCTTTTGCTTCGTCAAATTTTTTTCTGGCAAGAGCATTTTCTTTATACAGCGCTTCAAGACGGGCAAACTGTTTGCGCGCATTGTCCGCCTGCGCCTTTGCCCCTGCATACGCGTTTTTTGCGGACAGCATTTTCTCTTCGCTGGATTTTTGCTGTACGCCGTAATCACGTTCATCAAGCTGCACCAGCACTTGCCCCTTTTCCACATAGGCGCCTACTTCATAAGGAAATTCCACAATGGGGCCTGCAACCTTGAAAGATAAAACTGCTTCGTTGCCCGCTTCCACCAAAGAGGGAAATTTAACCACAAATTCTTTGTCGCTTTCTTTCAGCGTATACACAGCCACAGGACGTATTTTCACGGCTTGTTTGTTTTCACAGGCAGTACAAAATACGCCGGCAACGAAAAGAAAAATCAGGGCAATATATTTTTTATTCATTTTTTATCCGTTTCTGTTTTGTTTTGTGCAGAGTTATCCTTTGCGGGTTTATCCTTCATATACCACTGATAAGGACTTTCCCCCATGCTGACGGCAAGCGTTCCCACTGCCAGCCGATATTGAAAATAGGCTTTTTCATGAAAACTTATGGCTTCATGGTATTCTTTCAGTGCTTCGTAATAGTCTTTTAAATCAATAGATTCATGCTTATATTCGGACTGTTTCTGCTTGAATTTTCCAAGCTGTGCCTTGAGATTTGTTTCAGCAACTGCAAATAATTCCTGCGCATTCTGCACTGTGTTATGCGCAGAATAAATTTCTGTCAGCAGCGTCCAATATTCCTTTATCAGTTCAATTTCTGCTATTTTTTCCTGACGCAGGGCTTTGCGGTATTCATTGACGGTCTTAAATCCATTGAAGATACTCAACATTCCAAAAACAGAAAGAAAACTTGCATTGTCTTCCAAAAGCAAATTATTATCAAAATTCAACATACTGCCGCCAAGAACAATTTTTGGCAGAAATTCACTGACTGCACTTTTCTTGATATCTTCCTGAATTTGCAGGGACAACGCGGAAATTTTCCACTTTTCGCTGTGCTCCAAAGCTTGCAGAATACAATCCTCCACGTCAGGCAGGACAAAAATTTCTTTTTCAAGCGGAAGAAAATTTACCTGCACATCAAAAGGAATATGCAAACTTTGCAAAATGTTGAAATTGGCAACCTGCTGTTCCCGCTTATTTTGCTGCAAAGCAAGTTCTTTGGATAAAAAATATGCCTTTGCTTCCTCAAATTCCCATGGAAGTATGCTTTCTGTCCGCAGGGAAATCTCTGCCTGACGACATAATTCCTCTGCTGCTGATTTCTCATTTTGCAGAGCATTTTCTTCACTTGCCAAAGACAGCAGATAAAAATATTCGCTCATGACACTGAGCGTGATAAGCTTTTCACTGAGCGAAGTTAATAAAGTCTGTATGTCAGCGCCCTTATCTTTTGCACTCACAAGAAACCACAGACTAGGGACAAAAACAGGGATTTGTGCGTTCAGCGAATAGGCATAAAAACTGCTGTCAAGAATGGGCAATGCCAGATTAACGGGCAAGCCGATGTTTTTAGTGGGCACACCTAAATGCAGCCGGTCGTAATTTTTCGTGTAATCCGCTAAAATATTCACCTGCGGCAATAAATTGCCAATGGCAATCTGCTTGTCAATCTGCGCAATTTCCTGTTTTAAACGGGCAGTCTGCAAATCCAAATTCCGTTCCAAAGCAAGCGCAAGAGCCTGTTCCAAATTCAGCGTATTGTGATACTTTTCTGCTAATTGTGTTTTGATAAGTTCCTGATCTTTTTGCACAAGCGTGTCCGCTGAAAAAGAATTTTTCCACGAACAGGCATTCAGCAATGCAAAAGAAAGAAAAAGTACAAAATATTTTATCATTATCAACCACAATACGCTGCCGTACGCTTTATTGCATACTCCAAAATATAAAATTAATCAAATGAGTAAAATTAATTGAATATATAACTGCCGCAAAATCATACACGAAAAATCTTATTTCAGATTGTCAAATTCATAGTGTACAAGAGTCTGCCGTTCCTTTGCCTTGGCAATATTTTTGGAAAGCGGCTCGATAAGTGATTGAATATTCACTCTAAAATCATCATGTGTACTATTGAAAACAATTTCAGTTTCCCATGCAAGGGAGTTTTTATTCAGCTTTTGCTCATTGCAGGTCAATTTTAAAACATGGGGATAAACCTGATATTTTTTCGTATAATAATCGGCGCCGGAAACAGCATAGGCACCTGTTCCCCAATGCTCATAGGTTCCGTATCCATAGGGATAATCATGCTGATATGCATAATGCGGTCTGTAAATTGTTTTTGTCACCACCTTGCCGGCAAGGGAACCAAAATCAACAAAGCAAATAAAATCAGCCTGTTCTTTATCATTCGTTACAATTAAATCATTTTCTACAAGAGCATTTTCAATGTATGGCTTCATATCGCTGAACACAAGATTTGCATACTCAGACGGCTCACGCTTTTGTTCCACAAAAACAGTTTTCCGTGCTGTTTGGGCAGACTTATGATAAGAATTGTCCCCTGTCAAAACCTCTGAACGAGGATGTGAACAAGCACACTGCATGCCTAAAAAGACAAAAAGAACAAGCAAAAAGGGCTTTTTCATTCATTACTCCATACAAGAAATTTCTCTTGCGCTTACCATAGGGGATAAATGCAAAAATTTCAATCAATTTAACGCCATTTAAATTTAATGCGGCAAAATAATTTCCAAAGAAACTGCACCTAATAAAACAAACTTGACTTAACATGCCTGCCATTTTAAAAAATAATAAAAAACAGATACGAGGTTAATATGGGCGGAGTAAGAATAGAACACGATTTTTTAGGCGAAATGCAGATTCCTACTGATATTTATTATGGAATACAAACCTATCGGGCATTGGAAAACTTCAAAATTTCCGGCATTTCCATTTCAACGCTGACCTTTTTCATCAAAGGTCTTGCCTGTGTGAAAAAAGCTGCCGCAATGGCTAATAATCAATTAGGCGTACTTGAAAAAAATAAATGTGATGCCATTTGCAAGGCGTGCGATGAAATCCTTGAAGGAAAACTGCACGACCAGTTCCCGCTCGATGTTTTTCAGGGCGGAGCAGGCACTTCCTGCAATATGAACGCCAACGAAGTTATTGCCAACAGGGCACTTGAAATTATGGGACATAAAAAAGGCGAATACGAATACTGTCACCCCAATAATGATGTCAACTGCTCACAATCCACCAATGACGCCTACCCCACCGCTCTGCGCATTGCCTTATACGCGCAGCTGACAACATTTATCGATGATTTAAATTATCTGCGCATAGCCTTGGAAAAAAAGGCAAAAGAATTGAATGATGTTATCAAAATGGGACGCACCCAGCTGCAGGATGCAGTGCCCATGACCCTTGGCATGGAATTTTCAGCTTTTGCCGACACCATTTATGAAGATATGCAGCGAATTGGCGAAGCGCGCAACCTTATTGCTGAAATCAATATGGGCGCCACTGCCATTGGCACGGGCATCAACAGCCCCCACGGCTATGCAGAGCTTGTGACCCGCTATATCCGCGATTTGACAGGCATACCCGTTACCAAAGCCAGCAACATGGTGGAAGCGACATCAGATACAGGCGCCTATGTCCAGCTTTCAGGCGTGCTCAAACGCTGTGCAACAAAAATTTCTAAAATTTGCAATGACTTGCGCCTGCTTTCTTCCGGTCCCCGCTGCGGCTTTAATGAAATAAACCTCCCCGCCCGCCAGCCCGGCTCTTCCATTATGCCCGGCAAAGTCAATCCCGTTATCCCGGAAGTGATGAACCAGATTTGCTATGACATTATCGGTAAAGATATTACCATTACGCTGGCAGCTGAAGCCGGACAGCTGCAATTAAACGTTATGGAACCTGTCATTGCCTATTCCCTCTTTTCCGGCATTACCCGCCTTGGCGCGGGCTGCCATAGTTTGGTAGATTTTTGTATAAACGGCATCACTGCCAATCGTGAACGCTGTAAAGAACTTGTTTATAATTCCATTGGCATTGTGACTGCCCTCAATCCATACTTGGGCTATGAAACCTCTGCCAGCCTTGCAAAAGAAGCATTGCAGTCCAATCGCTCCATTTTCGATGTGGTGTTTGAACGCAACTTGCTGAGCAAAGAACAAATTGAACAAATCCTCCAGCCGGAAAATATGCTCTGCCCCCGCAAAACCTTTTCTGACAACAAAGACTAGAGCCTTTCCGAAAATAGTTGCAATTTGTTTTCCTTGGGGGGAA
>CAOMFZ010000092.1 GCA_948482415.1 uncultured Mailhella sp. | reverse complement strand
CTTTGCCGCAATATGAGCCTTGTAGTCGTCAAGCATGGGAAAAGGCTTTTTATCCATGCGCGTGAGGTAAAGAGAGTACGCATCATTGGCAATAGCTTCAATTTGGGCACAATCGGCTTGATTTGCAAGGCGTATCTGCTGCATATTTTCCTTTTTTCTACGGGCAAAATCAAATCAGCAATCAGGCTCTGCCAA
Organism: uncultured Mailhella sp.; assembly: GCA_948482415.1. GTDB lineage: Bacteria > Desulfobacterota > Desulfovibrionia > Desulfovibrionales > Desulfovibrionaceae > Taurinivorans. The sequence continues at coordinate 8,339 of CAOMFZ010000092.1, read as the reverse complement.
GCATAAATGCCTTATAGTTGATTTCCCATGCTTCCGGCTTCGGACTTAATCCTTTCAGCGCCCTGAGCCATACATTTTCGGGGATTTCACTAAACGGTGCGGTTTTGCTGAGTATACCAAGCATAACCACGTTCGCGCACTTGCCTTGCCTGTCTCCAAGACTGAGCGCCTTTGCCAGCACATCAACATGAATAACATGAAATCCGTGCAACGCCTTTTCAATGGCATCATCAGCAGGATACTTGTCCATGCTCTGCCCCTGCGGAAGCACTTTTGTTTCCGCTAAAATTATGGTGCCGCCTTTTTTCAGCATGGTCAGAAAATCAGGACGCAAAACTTCGCTTTTTTCCATGGCAATAAGGCAATCCGCAGAAAATGGCGCAAGTTCCGGACTATAGGCATGACCGCAGGCAAAGGTACTGATAACAGGCCCGCCCATTTGCGCCATGCCGTGGGTTTCACCCTTGACAATATTTTCATCGCCGTAACCTGCCAAAAACGCCAGCTGCGCCAGCACCTTGCCAAAGAATAAATTGCCTTGTCCGCCCACGCCGCGGATAGCAAGGCTAAGACGCGCAGGACGATTTTTCTTTTGCATTTCAGGACATGTAATTTCCTGCGGCGCTGTCAAACTGCATTCACTTGGGGAGCCTTTCTTCCCCTGACAGCTGACGGCAGTTTCTTTGTCTGCCTGACTGATTGCACCCTTTGGACACATCTGCATGCACACAGCACTGCCGCTTGCACAGGAAGTACACAAATTATTCCACTGCGGTTTTTTCTTGCTGTCAAAACTGATACCCGGGCAAACAAGACAGGAGCCACAGGAAATGCATTTGGCAGGATCAAGTTCCGGACGGGCTTTCTTCTCTGCCACAGGCACTTTGCGTATGCACGTTCCTTTGATAATCAAAACCGTCAGTTTGTCGCCTTGATTTGCCTTTTCCAAAGCTTCTTTCAGTTTTAGCTGCAATTCCTTATAGTTATAAGCATCAGCAATGATACATTCAGCGCCCTCTGCTTCCAACGCACCCACAAGATTGAACGGTGAAGCCTGTCCGCCTAAATTGACAGGAGAGGTTGGACTCGGCTGTCCGCCTGTCATGCCAATCCATTCATTATCAAGAATAATTTTCAAACCGCCGATGTGGTGGAACAAGCTGTTGCGGGTGGCGTCAAGCCCTGTATGACATTCCGTGCCGTCTCCCAAAAGGCTGACCACTCTGCCCTGCTTTTCAGGCTTTACCGCCACATAGCCCGCACGCATGCTTTCGCTGGCACCCATGGCAAGGCATGTATCGGAAGCATTCATAAAATACAGCAAAGTATTACAGCCAATATCCCCAAAAATCGCGTCAATCTTATCTTGTTTGCGCAGGCGGTTCAGCAGAATGCCAATAAGACGATAGGGACAGCCCGCACAAATCATAGGAGGACGGGGCACAGGCATGCTCTCTGCCTGCACCTTTTCGCATTTGCCCCCTAAAAATTCCGCAATGGCGGCAAAATTCCATTCTGTCATCTTGGTATAAGGAGATTTGCCAATGACTTTCAAGCCCGCCATAAGACAGCTTTCTTCCAAAAATCTGTAACCGTCCTCAAGCACATAGACGTCCCCGCCGTTTGCACGGATACGCTGTACAAAAGATTTAATTTTTTCCATGGGCAGAGGATTGGTGAACGCCAGAGAAAGCACATCAATTTCACTGTCCACAACAGCCCTGTACTCTTCCATATACAAAGCCCCGGAACCGTATGTAATAACGCCCTTTTTGCCCGCGCCTTTGTATTCCTTATTCAGCGGACTGGCATCAACATAAGCCTGCAATTTAGGCATGCGCTCGTCCATAATGCGGTCATAGGACTTGCGGGCATTGCCGGGAAGAGAATTCATTGCCTTAAAATCGCCCACTTTTGCTTCAGGGCGTTTTTGCTCCGGCATAAGGCGGATAAGCCCCTCACTGTGGCAAAGAAGTCCGCTTGCATGCACCACCGCAGCTGTTTTAAATTCACGGGAAATTTCCACGGCAATTTTGGGCGCGTCATGCATTTCCTGATGATTGCGCGGCTCAAAGACCGGCAGAAAGCAACTTTTATAAAGATAACGAGGATCCACAAGATGTTGGGTTGAATTCGGCGTAAAGTCGCTGGCTATATAAAAAACAAGCCCTCCGCGTTCCACGCTGTAACTTGACGCAGAAGTAAACACATCACCAGCCTGAAAAACGCCGGGAATTTTCATGGTTACAACAGCGTCTTTTCCCGCAAGGCTCACACCCACACCCATGCTCGCCGCCACAGCTTCATTCACTGCCCAGCCCACATGGATTTTATCCTGCACTTTGGAAAGCCCTTTGTCGATAACTTCCGTGCTCGGCGTTCCGGGATAACCCTCAACCGCGTCAATGCCCGCGCGCACACAGCCGCTCGCAAAGGCTATATTTCCCTGCACCACATAAGGCGTATTTTCTTTTTCTTCGCAAAGTTCCCGTATCATATTCCCACCAGTAAAAAGAATTAAAAAGAAGTCGCCCTCTTATAAAAGTTTAATTGTTTCCCAATGCGCCTTAGCCGCATAATCCTGCACCTGCTGTCCGCCCAAGGCTGTATCCACGCTTGTTTCCATGGCTTTTTGCAGATAGGGCGCAAAAGCATGGAAATCTGAAAGCTTAGTCTGCAAAACTTCATCACGCACCTGCTGACGCATTTCTTTTGTATAACCCGTCATGTATTCCCAAAGCGCCGCATTACCCTTGGCAGAAGGCAGCAAATAGGTATCAATATCGCCCATTGCCCCCACAACAGCCTTGGTCAGTTCCTCCTGCGTCAAATGCAGATTGCCTAAAAATTCAGCTGTCTGCTTATACACGGCAAGGGTCTTTTCCACATTGGGATCACGATAGGAAACAAACGCCATTGTGCCCGTATTCCGCGCATAACGCACAAACGCCCCGTAAGCACCGCCCTGCACGCGCACTCTGTCCCATAAATAGCCCATGCGCAGGAAACGGGTAATAACATGCACAGAACCATGGAAAACATAGCCCGCTTCCTTGAGGTTGGTGCCAAGTCCCACATAGTTGACCTGCGCCGGCAGAAGAAGTCCTTTGGGAGTTCTATTAAATGTATACGTCCGTTCGCAGAAAGCCGGCGCTTTATCTGTAAAACTTTCCAGCAAGTCCGCAAGTTTTTCGCCTTTTTGGATTAAATCCGCTGAACCGGTAAGGCTCAAAACTGCCCCCGCTTTTGTCAGAATACTGGAATGCAAAGCCGTTAACCGCGCTTCAATATTGGCAAAATCGTCCTGCACAGTGCCCGCAAGCCGGCGAATAAAATTCCAGTAAGGCAAGCCGGTTGCTTCTTCATTCAAATAACCAAGCTTGGAGAACATGCCATTAATACAGGACGCGAGCACACTATGCCCGGCAGGGATAATGCTTTGCTCAAAGCGCGCCTTGTCCTCCCAAACCATTTGTACAAAACGTTCTTTGTTTGCAAAATTGGGGAAGAGTAAAATTTCTTCCAACAATTTGTAAAGATTGCCGATTTTTTCTTCAACAACTTTGGCAGCAATACGCAGATGCATGAACGGCTTGTCTTCATCTACTTTGCTGTGGAAAGCAACGCCCGCGTCCAGTTCACCTGTTTGGGCTGAAATTTCAAGTCCCAAATCCACAAAATCATAATGCTTTGTGCCCATTTCCGTGAGCGCACGGCAATAAAGGGAAAGCAAAGGCAAATCTTCACCCGCAACATGGTCAAGAGGAAGCAAAATGCGCACATACAAAATGCCTGTGGTATCAATTTCATGATGCAGGACGGTAATGCTTTTCTTCTGCGTGACAGCCAAAGGATTTTCCTTGCCCTGCAAAGGAATGTCTTTCAGGCTCAACGTTGGAATTGTGGCAAGGGCTTCTGCGCTGTCCTCACTTGCCTGTGCAGCTGCCAAGGCATTAGACAAATCCACAACTTCTTGTTTTTCTTTATCATTTAATGCATTAATTACCTTATTCAGCGTCGCTTGTTCTTCTTTTGCACGCTCTTCAGAAAGGGAAGCATTGGGCAAAAGCACAACCAGGGAACGGTGCGTATTATCAAGAAACCATTTTTTTATGGCATTTTCAAAAACTTTTTCTCCGCCTGCCAAACGCTGTTTTATGCTGGCAAGAGGCTTTTCCCAGGCAAGGGGCAAAAATGGGTCTTCATCATACAGCCATGTGCTCAAGCTTTGGAACATGGCAGAAAGCCCGCGGGGGAAATTGCCTGTATTATTTTCACGCAAAATAAATTCTGTGGCAGAAATGGCGCTGTCAATAACTTTTTGGCTCATGCCTCGCTCTGCCAAATCCGCCAGCGTTTCTAAAATTAAAAGTTCCACTTTATCCGCGTCTTTTGGCAGAACAGAACGAAGTCCAATGGAATAATAGGCTTGGCGCAATTCGGTTTCCAAGCCGCAGCCTGCCACATCTTCGCCAAGGCCTGAATCCATCAGCGCCTTGCGCAGCGGAGAACCGGGCAGTGCCGTCAAAATATGCTCAAGCATTTCCAGCACCATTATTTCTTCTGCGTCCTTGCCTTCGCATAAAAGCCAGTTCACCGTTACATGGGCATTGCGGGGATTATCGTCCTCTTCGTCAGCCGCATAGAATGTTTCGATTTTCCGTTCATAAGGCAGACGTTTTTGCAGCGGCACGGCTGAATCAATTTTTATAGCGTCAAAATTTTTCAAAAGCTCTGCCAGTTTTTCAAGACGGGCTTCTTCCGGGTCATCACCCCAAAAGAAAAAGCGAGCATTGCTCGGATGATAATAACGGGAATGAAAATCTTTAAATTCTTCATAGGTCAAATGCAGAATTTCAGGAGGATTGCCGCCGGAATCCAAACTGTACAGCGTATCCGGGAAAACAGCGTGCTGACTTTGTTCCCCAAGTACAGAATCCGGAGAAGAGTACACGCCTTTCATTTCATTATACACAACGCCCTTATAGCTCCACTTGCCGGTGTCCATGTCCTCTGCATGGATATGCCAGCCCTCCTGCCGCAAAACATTTTCATCAATGCGCGGATAAAAAACAGCATCCAAATACACATCAATTAAATTATAAAAATCCTGCAAATTGGTACTTGCCACAGGATAACAGGTTTTATCAGGATAGGTGAGCGCATTTAAAAATGTTTGCAGAGAACTTTTCAAAAGCTCCACAAAGGGCTCTTTCACAGGATATTTTTTGGAACCGCAAAGCACGGAATGTTCCAAAATATGGGCTACACCTGTGGAATTTTTAGGCGGCGTTCTAAAAGCAACCCCAAAACTCTTATTTTCGTCTTTATTGATAACGCTGATAAGTTCGGCTTTTGTTTTGTTATGCTGCCAAAGCCGTGCAATACCGCCAACTTCGGATAAATGTTCTTCGCGTAAGAGTGTAAATTCTTTATGCATACATACCTCAATAAAAAATAAAAAAAATGGCTCTTGCGAGCCATATATAAAAGAAAATGTATTTATTTATATGTTAAATAAAAATCGGCTCATCAGCAATTTGCTGCACGCAAGGTTTCTTCAACAGTTTCAAGGCTTGGCGTTGCATCATCTTCCAAACGGCACAAAGAACGCACGGCAAGCATAAGCATGTCAAACGGCAAAGTCATTTCTGTACTGCCATTATTTACCGTGCAGGAATCCCCGTGCATATTGATTTTATAGGCACGGCGCTCCTTGTTTTTTCCGTCACCGGAAACAACGGAATACACTTGCTCATGACTGTCTGTCACATAAAGTTTTTGTGTCGTAAGAGAGGCTTCGTCTTCATCATACCATGAAGATTCTGAAAAAAGACGTCCTTTAAAATTCATCTCACCGCCATTATCAAGTTTCAGAGAAACTTGTTCCATACGGCTGTCATTTGATTGATACATAAAGCCTCCACAAATACGCGGGTGACAAACATTTTGCTTTGCTGCAACGAGCGTTTCTGCTTATTTTTTTACACAGCTTTCCTGCAAATGTCAACCGGGCAATTTGCCTTATTCATGTACAGCCAATAAAAATTTTATATATTTAAACCCTATACAGATGAAAAAAATTTTGTTAACTTTTTATCCCATGATTGCATGTGCAAAGGCACGCAAGGAGAATAGTATGCCTGTTTTAACCTTTTCCTTAGGCCCGCTTGAAACAAACTGTCACCTCTATCATAACGGAACTGACGCGCTTATTATTGACCCAAGCGGACATATGGTTGAAATCCTTACAGAAATCAAAAACAGAAAACTTACCATTCAGGGTATTTTACTGACCCATCTGCACTTCGACCATGTTTATGGCTGTGCCGAGCTCGAAAGTTTTGTTAAAACACCCATTATGGCCGGTAAGGAAGATATTGAAATCAGTAATATTTTAGTTTCCTCTGCCTCACGTTACGGACTGCCGAAAGTTGACGAATTTCACCCTGTCCCCCTCGATGAAGGCATACACAAATTCGGCTCCATTGAAGTCGATGTGCGCCATGTTCCCGGTCACAGCCCCGGTTCTCTTGCCTATTATATCAAAGAGGAAGGCATTGTTTTTACAGGCGATGTGCTTTTTTACCGCAGTGTGGGACGTTCTGATTTGCCGAAAGGTGATTTTGAAACGCTTGCCGCAAGCATACGCGAAAAACTCTATACCCTGCCGGAAAATACTGTCGTTTACTGCGGACATGGTCCGGAAACAACTATCGGTGACGAACGCATAAAAAATTCCTTTGTCCGTGTATAAGGCGGCACACCCAAAACTTTTAGGCTTTTTATTTAATCGGCAATGAAATACGGTATTTTTTCGTGCAGTCCCAGAGCAAACGGAAACTCTGATTTTTGTGCAGAACTCATCCGCATGCAAATCCCAAATGCTGCATGTTTTTTTCCTTGCAGAAAAAACCTGACGCCCTGCGTTGCCTGTGGATTTTGCGATAACGGACAGGGAAAATGTCAGCTTGCTTTGCCCAAAAACGACACTGCCGCAGAACTTTATACTTCTCTTTTTCAGCTGGACAAAGCTGTTTTCATTGTGCCCATGTATTTTTATCATGTACCGGCCAATTTCAAGGCATTTTTAGACAGGGCACAGGCATGGTATGCTGTGCCTGACGGGCAGAAGCCTGCCAAAAATCTTCATATTGACCTTATCCTTATCGGCGCACGCGAAAAGGGCGACAAACTTTTTGAGGGCGCAAAACTCAGTATACAATACGCCATGCATTGTATTGGTGCAAAAATTGAAACTTGCCTTTGCCTTTACGGACTGGATAAACCTGACGATTTAGCCAAAAACCGCCAAAAACAGCAGGAAATTCTTGATGCCGTATGCTCAAATCACGTTATTTTATGAAAATAAACTGGGATATTTTTCAGGAAAAACGCTGTATATGCTGCGGACGCCCCTTTTTTCCCACCACCTGCACCCATTCCATTGAAAATTATATTCGCACTCATCTTTGCCCGGAATGTGCAAAGGAAATTAAGCAAAGAGCAACCGGTTATTGCAGACACTGCGGCGAACTTTTACTTGACGAAAAGCAAATTCTTCCCCGCTGCGGGCAATGCGGAGACAGTCTTGATCTTTGGGAAGATTTTTCCTTTTTTGCCAAATATGACGGCATATTCCGCGAACTGATTTTACAGGCAAAATTCAATCACAACCGCGCAGACACAAAATTTCTGGGTGAGCTTTCAGCGCTCTGTTTTATGGAGCATAACCAAAATTTGGAAAAACCTTTACAAAAGCTCAATATCATTCCCATGCCTCTGCATGACAGAAGGCTTATACACCGGCGGTTATAATCAATGCCTTGAAATATTGAAATTCTTTATCCGTTATCTGCATAAGAACACGAATTATCAAATTAATTTATACACCGATATATTACAGAAAAAAGTCCATACTGTTCCGCAAAGCACCCTGGATAAAAATGAACGGCAAAAGAATATTAAAAATTCTTTCACCGTCTCTGAAAATTCTCTCAAAGAAATTATTTTATTTGACGATATTGCCACCACCAACAGCACACTGAAAGAAGCCTGCAAAGAACTCAAGAAATCAGGAATTAAAACAATCCATATTCTTGTACTTGCCAAAGCTTAACCCTTTTCCAGATAATATTAAGGGAATTAAACAGATTGCTTCGCTAGAGCATTTCCGGTAAATCTTAAGAATTTTGCAGGGGAAAAACTTTAGCTCTGCTGTCCATTTCTGTAAGTCTCGTAAACTCGACATAACAGAAACGGCTTCGCCGCCATTCCGGTGGCTGTAAAAGTTTCTTCCCCTGCACCCCTTTACAAAACTTTTTAAAATAAATTTCCCA
>CAOMFZ010000091.1 GCA_948482415.1 uncultured Mailhella sp. | reverse complement strand
TGTCTATAAGGCAATGGCTTGTGACTATTAACCACTGTCTTTATCTGTACGGCTCGTTTTCTCGCCTACAGCTAAAGCATCCGTAAAGCTCATTCTTCGCTAACGGCTACCGCTCCCCCAAAAACCCCTACACGCAAAACCGTTATAGATGTTGTCTATAACGGTTTTGTTTATTATGTCATTTCTTGTCGTTCTGGGAAATTTATTTTAAAAAGTTTTGAGTGAGGGTACAGGGAGAGAACTTTTTCAAAAGTTTTTCCCCTGTAACATTGCAACTATTTTCGGAAATGCTCTAAAACAAAGCGATGATTTTTCATTTATTCCATGTAAAAAATGTATATATACAATATTTTTTCGCTGTATTTTTTGTTATATTCTATGAGAACTAACCGAAAAAATCTTTTATCACTGTGTCCAGGTCTTCAAAAGTTCGGCATTGTATGAGTGCCTGACGGATGAGTTTGGCGTTTTCAAGGTGACGCACATAGCGGGGCACAATGGTGCGCATTTGCAGAACGGCACGGGCAGGGCAATACGTTTTTGCATAGGACAAATGCGCCATAATAAGCGTGTAAATGTCTTCCTTAATTTGTTCCGGGCTTTTGGGAAAAAGTTCCTCATAATCGGGAATTTCCGCCTCTGCCGGATTTACCGCTCCTTTTTTTTGCACATAATTCCATAAATACTTATGCTCGGCAAAAATGCGCGGATTGCTCATGGCTCCCCGTGCATACATCACGGCATTGACTCCCGTTTTCAGCAGAACCCTGACGCCGTCCCGTGCCGTAAACAAGTCTCCGCTGGCAATGACAGGAATTTCCAGCAATTCCTTGAGCCGTGCCAGTGCTTCGTAATTCGGTACGCCGCTGAAACTTTGTTTTGCATAACGAGGGTGCAGGGTTATCCAGTCAGCCCCAAATTCCTGCAAACGCAGCGCCGCTTCCTCATAGACATTTTCACCCAAATAATAGCCAAGACGAATTTTAAAGCCAATTTTATGCCCGGCGTCCTTATGCACTTCGTCAATGACGGTCTTTGCCACCGCATAAAAATTGGGCAAATCCTTGAACATAGCCGCTCCTGACCCGGTTTTGACAACCTTATTCACGGAGCAGCCCACATTGACATCATAAAAGCAAAAGCCGCGTTCTTTCAAAAACTGTACGCCCTTTTGCATGAACTCCGGCTCTGCCCCAAAAATCTGTACGACCAGCGGCGTGTCTTTTTCCGTGGATTGGAGTAAATCCTGCGTATTTTTTCCCCCATAAGCAAGCCCCTTGGCACTGACCATTTCCGTGCAGGCAACTGATGCTCCCTGTTCACGGCAAAGCAGGCGGAAAGGCAAATCAGACCAGCCGGCAAGCGGCGCCAGCCACGGTGTTTCGGGACGTATGGGTAAAAAATCGTTCTGCATAAAACAAATAAATCCTGTAAATTCAAATAATTAAATATAAAAATGTCTGTGATTATCTCCAGTGCATTTCCAATAGAGTTTAAGACTTTTATTTTTATACGCTTTTATATTAAAAAGTTTTGAGAGAGGGTACAGGGAGAGAACTTTTTCCAAAAGTTCTTTCCCTGTAAGGTTCAATTATTACTGGAAAATCTCTAATGCAGCGGCTTCCACTGAATGGAACGTTCCCATTTTTGGCTGATTTTTTCCAAAGTAAGGCACAGGCAGTAATAGAGCAAAGCTGTCAAAATCCACAGTTCGACTGTTCTGCCTGTGACATTCATAAGTTCCATACTTTGAAATGTCAATTCCTGCAAGGAAATAACAGATGCTATGGCACTGTCCTTGATAATGCTGATACTTTGCCCGGCAAGGGGTGCAAGGCTTTGGCGGAGAGTTTGGGGGATAACGATGTAACGGCGGATTTGCCAGGTTGTCAGTCCTCCTGCCCTGCCGGCTTCCCATTGTTCGTAGGGTACGCTTTCAATGCCGGCCCGTACAATTTCAGCAATATATGCTCCCTCGTAAAGTCCCAGTGTCAGCACGCAAGCCGCCATTCTGTCCAGCTGTCCTTCGGGCACGATGAAAAAATAAAACCATGCTTTCCAAGACGATTTTGCAAGGCTGTATTCAATATTCATGAGCATATCGGTGAGCAGGGAAGATGCAAAAAAGAAGACTAAAAACAGCAAAATAAGCGGGGGCATATTCCGAAGCACCAGCACATAGAGACGGCCGGGCAGGGACGTCAGCCCCCTTTTATGGGCAGAAACTATGCCCACAAAAAAGCCGCTTGCAAAGGCAAGCACCAAACACCAGAAACTGACCCGCAATGTCATGAAAACACCCTGCAAAAGCGTGCCTGCCTGCCAGTTTCCTGTCTCGTCAAACCGAACAAGATAGCCGCAAAGGTGCTGTATACTAAAATCCTGCATGGACGCACCAAGCATAAAGAACACCCAAAAAGCCCCTGCACCGATGAGGAGCAGGAAGAATTTGTCCGCACTGTTCATGGTGCGCCAGCTGCGTTTTTGTGTGCCGAGTATGTATGCCATTTATTACCGTTCAGTTTATAAGTAAGGATAGTTCCAAAAAGTTTATTAATAAAAACATAAAAAGTTTGCTTTGTTTTAGTATCAGGTTGATTTTATAACTACAAAAGATAATTATAAAATTTTCTTTTTATGGGGGAAATCATTATCTCTGCTGTCGCTATCCGTAAAGCTCGTAAACTCGCTAACGGCTGCCGCTCCCCCATACCTCCACAGTGCTTGTTTATAGGTGATTGATTATCAACCGTTTTCTCTAACAAAGCGTAAAATTAACATAAAAAGTTTTGAGAGAGGGTACAGAGAAAAACTTTTACGAAAGTTCTTTCCCTGTAAAAATCTCTGTTATTTTTGCAATAATTCCTGCCAGGCTGTGCCCATAAACCAGTAATCCGCCCGTTCTTTGAGCCAGCCCATGCTCTGCACATTGATTATCCAGTTATTAAACACATTCAGCGTGTCAAAATCTCCTTTACGCACGGCAAAGGCAATGGGTTCCCTGTACTCGGTGATTTCAAAGGGGCGGAACAGCACGTCAGGATTTTTGGCAATTTCCAAAGTTGGCAGCGGACGGGAGGAGACAAAGGCAAAAGCCCGCCCTGCCAGCACTTCCTGAATGGCGGGCGCTTCTTCGTTGAAAAGGCGCAGTGTTGCCTTGGGCAGATATTTCTTTGCAAAAGCCGCCCCGGCTGAGCCGCTGCGCACCGCCACAATCACACTTTCGCTGTTGAAATCCGCAAGGCTCTTCAAATTGCCCGCCTTTTCCCTGTTTGCCATAATGTCCATGGCGGAATAATCATACGGCACGGTGAAATTCACGGTCAAATTGCGCTTGGTGGTGGAGCCCATGCCGCCAATAATCACATCAAATTTATTCGCCAGCAGTGCGGGGATAATGCCGTCCCAGTTGGTGGGCACAAGCTGTAATTCCACGCCCAAATCTTCAGCCAGTTTCCGTGCCACATCGATTTCAAAGCCTATGTACTCGCCGTTTTTATCCTGCATTGCCCAGGGGACAAAGGTGGAAAATCCCACCCGCAAAACGCCGCGTTCCACAATGCTTTCTATAGTGTTCTTTATGGCTGACTGCGCCTGTGCAGACGCTGTCACAAACAAAGACAGCACCAGCATCATAAAAAAAGCCCGCAAAAATTTCATATTAACTCCTTTCTATTCCGTTATTTTGTATATTGTTTTGCAAAATATTTCGTCAACAGCCAAAAAGGTGCACTGACAAAAAGAGTCAGCGCAAAATAACACAGCGCCGTAATAAGCCAAATCTCAAAAGACAAATAGGTCTCGGAAATAATATTGCGCGCCTGTAAAGTGAGGTCTGCCACGGCAATGGCGCTGACCAGCGACGTATCCTTAATCAGCGAAATAAATTGTCCCGCAAGGCTGGGCAGTACATTGCGGAAAACCTGCGGCATAATCACATATACTAACGTTTTCGGCAGGGTCATGCCAAGGCTGAAACTCGCTTCCCACTGCGTATGCGAAACGGCAATAATCCCGCTGCGCAAAATCTCCGCCAGATATACGCCCTCAAAAAGCGCAAGACATAAAACAGCCGTTGCAAAAGGAGTCAGCCCGAATATACCCGCAAACACAAAATACCAGAGAAAAAGCTGAATCAGCAGGGGGGTGTTGCGGATAACGGAAATAATCCCGGAACTGACCGCAATGAGCACAGGCGACTGACCAAGTTTCATAAATACCAGACACAGGGCAAAAAGAGCTGTAAAAACAAGACTGTACAGAACTATGAGTAAAGTGGTGCCAAGCCCCTCAAGCAAGAGCCCTGCCTTGAATGTCCCGAAAAAATTATCTGTTTGGAATGTCCCGACATAACGCCAAACCCGCGCCCACTGCCATGTGTACTGCGTGCTTGCTTCGCCGTAAATCCACACAGTGCCAAAGACCATGCAAGCTACCAGAACAAGGGGCAATACCGCGTTCTTTACAGATGCAAAGGCATGTTCTTTCCGTTCAAGTGTGGTGCGTTCTTTGTGCATAGTAACTGTTTACTTTATATCATGTATTTTTGCAAGATATGCAAAGGGCAAGATAAAAAACGTGCTCCATGCGGAGCTATACAAAAATAATAATTAGATATCGAACTATTGTCAAGCATAATCTTTTTCATTGGAAATGCTCTAGTCTTTTTGCAGAGAGAAAGCCTGCAAAAAAAAATCCCCTCAAGCGGAATAACTTGAGGGGGAACAGTTAAAGAAGGAACTATAAGGGATTAAGGAAATTTTTTGCAGTTTCCTGCGTGGTGTTTTTGTTGTTTGACCTCTTTATTTTTTGTTTGTTGTTGAAGAACATTTTTAATCGCACTTTTTATCAGGACAACTTTTGTTATCGCAGTGTATTTGACTTTACTTTGGCATTTTCCCCTTTTTTTATTGCGTTTGTATAGTATTTATTTTTGAAATTTGGTTTGTCTGTGAGGAATTTATTTTTTAGTTCATTTGTAATTTGGTCATAGCCTTTGAGAGGCGGGCAGCTTGTACTGGGTCCATGTAGGAGAATATTTCTCCGGATTGTTTGGTTTTCATGCCGGTCAGGATACGCACTGCAATCTTTTCATCAAGAGTTTCAAGGGCTTCTGCAGCCTTTCTTGGCTTCATATTGGCATAGGTTTCTGTAAGATGTTTATATTTTTCATCTTCTGCACCGTTAGCTTCGTTTACCATATTGCCCAGTTTATTTTCAAGCGCATTGAGTTCTTCCATGCGGGAATTCATTTGTTCCTGCAAAGAGAGGAGTTCTTCTTCCTTTTGGTTGAGCTCCTTTTCCTTGTAAGTCAAGGTATCAGGGGAAACATAGCCTTTGTTTTCAACGCGCGGAGCAGGGATAACTGCTGTGGTTTGCTGTTGGTCAGGGCGGATATAGGGGGAACTGCCGGGCATTTCTTCAGCATGGGCAGTGCCGACTAAGCTGAAATTGAAACGCGGTTCATGGGTATAGCTTGGCTTTACGTCGTCCAGAGCCTTATCGAGTTCTGCCTGTGTTTCCCGGCTTGGATTGCCGAAAGAATTATCTAAAAGGGCGCGGCGGACTTGACCTTGCTTATGGCTGATGGTTGCGGCGGAAGCTTCGATAAGCAAATCAGCTTTCACACCGTCGTTATCTTCCATAATCATGAGAGGAGCAGATGTTTGTGCTGCCTGCATCGGACGAACTGCCTGATGAGTCTGTGCTTGCGTTTGTACAGCAGTGTCAGAAACTTGACTTTGAGCAGCAGTGTCATTTTTTTGAGCAACTAAAATTTCATTGTTTGCTTTTTGGAGCACAAGGCGCTGCTCTTCACGAGCCTTTGCAAGGGCTTCCATTTTTGGGTCAGCGCTTTGTTTATTCAGCTTTTCAAAGTTGAATAAAGCACCGCCTGAAAGAATATATGCTGCAAAAACTAACTTTACCAGTCCGAGACCTACAACGAAACAACAAATATTAGTAAGTCTGCGCTTTGAATCGAATGCTTGCGATTTCATCTAAGTTCCTCTGCTCTTTTAGTTGTTCTTCTTTTTTGTAATGCTCAAAGTGTTTTTCCTTGAGCTTTTCCATAATTTTGCGATCTTTTGCTTTTTCTGCCAGCTCTGCCTGCGTTTTTTTTATCTGCGTTTCAAGCATGGCAATATTTTTTTGCGTTTGCTGTATATCTTGGCGCAGTGCCTTGATATAAGTATCTATGAGCCAACGCTCCCCCATTTCATTGACAGGGGTTTGGCTGAGTTTTTGTTCCTGAAAAAGTTCTTCCTGCCTGAGACTTGCATATTGTTCCTGGAGGCGTTTATTTTGCGCATTGAGCGATGCAAGTTTTGATTTTACCTCATTTTCAAGCTGTTCCTTGTAAAGGAGAACTTTTTCCAGTCTGAATTTAAACCCTGCCATGTTTTTTCCTTTATCCTTGCCTATCATATAGCACACACTGTGCCAATCATAAAAAAAATATTTATATCAATATGTTATGTTGATATATCAAAATATTTTATTTTGTGCCTGCGGACTTTGTCCAAAACAATGACAAATGTTTGACAAGCAAACAACGCTTTAAAGGGGAGAACCTAAAGGGACAAGCCCCTTTTGGTTCCCCCCTTTATATCCCCCTTCCATAATCCCCATTAACTCACTGTGCAAAAGAGAGTTATCACCCTCTTTTGCAGAGTTCGCTACAATAAATATTTTGCCTATTTTTAGGACTGTTGTTTCCTGCCTGTTATAAAGTCAGTATTTTGCCGTCTAAGTTGGGTGCATCGCTTCCGAAGGGTGAAATTCTCAAGCGCGAAAGTTTTACCTAATCAAAAAACGGAGTTACTCAAGGGATTTTATAAAATTCTTTTACAGATAAACAAAATATGGGTTTTATCGCGTGCAGGAAACAACAGTTTTTATAGTGCGGTTCACCACACAGTTTTTTTGTGTGGGTACGTTCCGCAAACGCTTTAAAGGGGCTTCCCCCTTTTACCCCACCAAAGGGTAAACTAAAAGGGGCAAGCCCCTTTGTTTTTACCCTTTGGAAACCCGAACATTACCCCATTAACTCACTTCTCGAAAAAGAGCTTTGCCCTTTTTCTCGGAGTTCGTTACATGTTATTTCCTGCATAGCTCAAAGCAAGCTGTTTCCTGCATAACATTCAGTTCATTTTTTGCCGTACTGCTCCCGCAGAGCGGCTTAAACCGTTTGCTTATGAAAGCTGCTGCATAATTTGGGGGAAAACTAAGAGTATGAAAGTGTTTATAACCTTTGTAAAGAACTATACCTTATTGTCGTGAACAACTTTTGCGTTGGATATTTCACACTTCTCCAGCAATTCGTTACACTCATCGTTTCCAAAGAGTGAAATTCCCAGGCGCAAAAGCTTTGCATAATCTTAAGACGTATCAACTCAATGAAACTTATATACAAAAAAACTCCGATTTTGGTCGGAGTTCTTTTGCATAGGGAGTTTATTTATGTATATTGAAATTGAGTACATTAAGCCAGTGCGGTGTTAATGCCTAAATAAGGGATATCAGTCTTTCTTTGTTCCGGAATAAGTTCTTCAAATTTCAGATACTTATCTTTATTATCATAAATTTCGCGCAGGAAAGCGTTATTATGCTGGTGACCGGAACAGCGTACTTCAAAGGCTCCCTGCAAAGGCATGCCGAACATTGCCATGTCGCCCACAAAATCCAAAATCTTATGGCGTACAAATTCATTGGCAAAGCGCAGTCCTTCCGGATTGAGGATACCTTCTTCGTCCACCACAATGGCATTAGCCAGCGAGCCGCCAAGTGCAAGATTTTTGCTGTGCAGATATTCCACTTCTTTCATAAAACCAAAGGTGCGGGCAGACGCAATTTCGTCAAAGCTTTCCGGGGTAATTTCAAGGGCAAGGCGCTGTACACCAATGGCTTTATGCGGAAAATCAATGGTGTAGTCCACATAAAAACCGTCATAAGGGCGGGCGTTGATGGTTTTGCCGTTGGCTTCAAAAAGCAGAGGACGGATAATTTTTGCCGCTTTGCGCAGGGCATATTGAGAACGAATGCCGGCTTTTTTTATCAAATTTGTAATAGGCAGAGCAGAACCGTCCATAATGGGGATTTCCTTGCCGAACACATGGCATTCCACATTGTCGATACCAAGCGCCAAAAGCGCAGCCAGCAAATGCTCCACTGTGGAAACGTGTGTTTTTTCATTACCGAGCGTGGTTGCGAGTTCCGTGGTTGCGACTACATAAGGATTTGGTTTTATTATAGAAACTTCTTTTTTGTCGTGTATATGGAAACTAATGCCCGCGTCAATTTTCGCAGGCAGGAGTTTCATTTCCACATCTTTGCCTGAGTGGAGTCCAATGCCTGTGTAGGTAATTGCGTGCATTAAGGTCTGTTGTAACATGTTTTTTCCTTTATGGTTATGACGCGGCAGGGACTGCCGTGGTCTGTTCTAAAAAGAATCTGCAATTTGTGTGCCAGTAAATTATGTTCTTATTAGTTGTATTATTTCAACTAATTATTGATACCTGTACTCTAAAATTATTGTGGCTATTTCGCCACAATGTTGTTTCTGCCACAAAAGTGTGGCAAATTTGCCACACAAAAAAGTCTAGATTTTTGCATATAATAATATGAGCTGTAATCCTTGTCCCGGGAATCATATTACACCGACAGGGTCTGCTTCTGTACACCCGCATTCTTGAC
>CAOMFZ010000090.1 GCA_948482415.1 uncultured Mailhella sp. | reverse complement strand
CTCACTTAGGGCATGCCTATACAACAATTATTGCTGATACATTGAAACGCTTTTATGCTCTTCTTGGAATGGATGCGCGTATGCTCACAGGCACTGATGAGCACGGCGATAAAATTGTCAAAGCCGCAGCAAAAGAAAATAAAAGTCCCAAAGAATTTACAGACAGTATTTCTCATGAATTTTCAACTCTTTGGAAAGATTTGAAAATTGATTACGACCAATTTATCAGAACAACGGATCCGGAGCATAAAAAATCCGTACAGGCTCTTTTGCAGAAAATTTATGACAAGGGCGATATTTATTATGGAGAATACGGCGGGCATTATTGCTTTGGCTGTGAACGTTTTTACACTGAAAAAGAATTGGAGGACGGTCTTTGCCCTCAGCATAAAACAAAACCCGAATATATCAGCGAAAAAAACTATTTCTTTAAAATGTCCAAATATCAGGAATGGTTAAAGCAATATATCCTCGATAATCCAGATTTTATCCGTCCGGAACGCTACAGAAATGAAGTGCTTGCCATGCTCGAAGGCAATGTGCTGGAAGATCTTTGTATTTCCCGTCCGAAATCACGTCTTGAATGGGGTATTGAGCTGCCCTTTGACAAGGATTATGTTTGTTATGTGTGGTTTGATGCCCTTGCAAACTATATTTCTGCCTTGGGCTGGGGCAATAGTGACGATTTGTCAAAATTCAATACCTATTGGCCGGCGGAACATCTGGTGGCAAAGGATATTCTGAAACCGCACGGCATTTTCTGGCCAACCATGCTGAAAGCTGCTGATTTACCTGTTTATAAGCATTTAAATGTCCATGGTTACTGGCTTGTCAAAGATACGAAAATGTCAAAATCTCTCGGAAACGTGGTTGATCCCCGTTTTGCTTCCGAACATTTTGGCTTGGACGCATTCCGGTATTTCCTGCTTCGTGACATGCATTTTGGTTCTGATGCTTCCTATTCGGAAGAAGCGCTCATTTCTCGGATTAATTCTGATTTGGCCAATGATTTAGGTAACTTGTTCAGTCGTGTGCTTTCCATGAATGCAAAATATTTTTCAAAAGAAATTCCTGCATTAGGTGAGCTGACGGAAGAAGATGAACAAATTTTTGCCAGTGTTGATAATGCCGCACAAAATTATATTCAGCTTTTCAAGGAAGTTCGTTTTTCTCAGGCACTTGAGGGCTTGTGGGAACCCATTCGCCTTATGAATAAATATGTGGACAGTCAAGCTCCCTGGACTTTGTATAAAGAAGGAAAGACAGAGCGTTTGGCAGCGGTTATTCGGGTGCTTTTGGAAAATATGTATAAAATTGCCGTGCTTTTGTATCCTGTTATGCCTGAAAGCAGTCAAAAAATGCAGGCACAGCTTGGCAAGGAATTTTCTTTGCATGCCGGGCTTATTGATGATTTGCTTTCCTGCAAAGTGCATTTGCGTACGGGCGTAAGCATAGCAGAAGCTTCCAATCTTTTCCCGCGCCTTGAGAAATCAGCTGAAAAACCGGCAGAACAAAATGAAAAGAAACAAAACAGCAATAAAAATTCAAAGCAAAAAGATGTTAAAACAAAAGAAGAAAATACGGATACAGCTTTTATTGAATTTGCAGATTTTCAGAAACTGGATTTGCGGGTGGGCACAATTTTAGTGGCTGAACAGCATCCTGATGCTGATAAACTGCTTCGCTTTGAAGTGGATTTAGGAGAAGAAAAACCCCGTCAAATTATTTCCGGAATTGCAGAATTTTATAAACCTGCTGATTTAGTCGGGCATAAAGTGGTTGTGGTGGCAAATTTGCCTCCCCGCAAACTTCGCGGACTGGTTTCTCATGGAATGATTTTGACAGCAGAAAAAGGAGAACACTTGAGTTTATTAACTTCCTCTGCTCCTAACGGCGCAAAAATTTCCTAATGATTTTATTGACAAGTGAAAAATATGCGTATAGTTATTTTTTGGATTAAATAATTAAACAGGAATTCTTATGGCAAAAATTTTTGATATGTTATTGGGTTGTTTTTCTAATGATTTAGCGATCGACCTTGGAACTGCAAATACCTGTGTTTATGTAAAAGGACACGGTATTGTTTTGAGTGAGCCTTCTGTTGTTGCAGTGAAACGAGATAGAAAAGGAAGCAGTCAGGTTATTGCTGTTGGTTCTGACGCCAAAAGCATGCTTGGTAAAGCTCCTAAAAATATTGAGCCCATCCGTCCTATGAAAGACGGTGTTATTGCTGATTTTGAAGTAACTGAAGCCATGCTTCGTCATTTTATTTCAAAAGTGCATAATCAAAGACGTTTAGTGCGTCCCCGTATTATGATTTGTGTGCCCACGGGTATTACGCAGGTGGAAAAAAGAGCTGTAAAAGAATCAGCCTTGAGCGCGGGTGCAAGAGAAGTGTATCTTATTGAAGAACCCATGGCAGCAAGTATCGGGGCAAAACTCCCCATTCAGGAACCAACTTCCAATATGGTCGTTGATATCGGCGGCGGTACGACAGAAGTTGCTGTTATTGCGCTTTCAGGTATTGTCTATGCCCGTTCCATTCGTGTCGGCGGGGATAAAATGGATGAAGCTATTGCTGCCTATATTCGCCGTAAATACAATATGCTTATTGGGGAAATTTCCGCAGAGCAAATTAAAATGAAAATAGGTTCTGCATTTCCTATGGAACCGGAACAGCAGCTTGAAGTAAAAGGACGTGACTTTGTAACCGGTATTCCTCATACTATTGTGATTACCAGTGAAGAAATCAGAGTCGCTATTTCTGAACAGGTGGAAGCTATTGTGCAGGCTGTGCGTGTCGCTCTGGAACAAACGCCGGCAGAACTTGCGGCTGATATCGTTGACAGAGGTATTGCGCTTACCGGCGGCGGTGCATTGCTCCGGGGACTTGATGAACGTTTGCGTCAGGAAACCAATTTGCCTATCTTTATTGTTGATGATCCCCTGTCCGCTGTGGTAATGGGAACAGGCATTGCCCTTGATAATTTAGATTTACTCCACGAAGTTTGCATAGACTAGTGAAAATATGAATTGAAAATTCGGGTTAGGTCTGCCTAATCCGAATTTATTTTTTTTAGGTTAAGCATGAATGCAAGGCGATTAATTGTTGTTTTTGTCTTACTTTTTATGTTCTTTCTGGCAATTTATACATGGAATGAACGGACAAGCAAGCTCGACAAAATCAGTACCAATATTGGAATAGAAGTTGTCGGGGCTGTCGTGCGTTCTGTTACCTATGTCTCAACAACAGTTTCTGATTTTTGGAATAATTATATCAGCCTTGTGGGTGTAAATGAAGAAAATAAACAGTTAAAAGATGAGCTTTTCAAAATAAAACGAGAACTTGCTTCTGCCAAGGAAGAAAAAGCTGAACTTGAAAGACTGCGCAAACTTTTATCTGTTGATTATGCTGCGGACTGGAAAGCGGAAGGTGTGCGAATTTTAACATGGCGTCTTGGTGCAAATGATTTCTTTGACAGCTTTGTGCTTTCAAAAGGTTTTTTCAGCGGTTCAAAAGTCGGCACGCCCATAGTTAATGCTGACGGTCTTATCGGGCGAGTGCTCAAAGCCGGTCCCTATACGTCTATTGCTCTTTTAATAACAGATTCCGGCAGCAGTGTTTCTGTTCTTACCGAAAAGGGCAGAGTTGCAGGCATTGTGCAGGGAAACGGGCATAACCAGCTTCTTTCCATGCGCTTTGTCAAGAAAAATGAAGATGTAAAAGTTGGGGAACTGGTGCTTACCAGCGGTTTGGATTTGAGTTTTCCCAAAGGTATTCCTGTGGGGGAAATTGTCAGCATTGAAGAAAGTTCTAATTTTATGCTTGAAATTCAAGTAAAACCGCTTGTTAATTTTGAAAAATTAGAAGAAGTTTTATTTTTGCAAAATCCTTTTGAACATATTTTACCGGAAGGCAGTCCTGTTTATTCGCCGAAACCGCATAATATTTTTTCACCCATGGCAACGCCGTTTCTTGTCCAAAATCAAGAAGGTGATATTGAAAAAGCCTTTGATGAACAAGCGAATGCAAACGGGGCAAATTAGCCATGAAAGTTTTAAATATTATCTGGTGGTTAATCTATACCTGTGCTGCTATTTTTTTACAGATTTATACCATTGGCGTTGATTTTTTTATTCCGGGAATTATTGTTGCCCTGCAGGAAAAAAAAATATGGCAGACAAGCATTGTGCTTGGGAGTTTTATTTGTATTCAGGAGGGTATGGGAACAATGCCTTTTGGCAATGTTTTTTTATGGTACGCCCTTACAATTATATTCTTTTATGCCTGGCGCTGGTTTTTTGAAGTGGAAAGTTTAATGTTTATTCTGCTTCTTAGTCTGGCACTTTCCGTTTCCCATTATTTTATTGTGACTGTTCTTGCATCTGTACAGGATATTTATATTAATTATAATGCCTTGCGTGATGAATGTGTGTATCAGATGTTATTAACTCCTGTTATTTGGCATGCAATCAGTTATTTGAGAAAAGGTTTTAGAAATGCCGAACAAGATTGAAAGCAAAACCTATGAACCGCCTCGTATGGGTTTATTTTTACTGCAATTTTTGATTGCACTCTTGTTTGTTGTTTTTTGTGCCAGATATTGGTATCTGCAAATTCACAGAGGTGAGGAGTTTGCCCGTTTAGCCCTTGAAAATAAAACAAAAATTGCGCGTGTAGATGCTGCCCGCGGGGAAATTTTCGATGTCAATGGCGTTCCTTTGGCTGAAAATTATATTACTTTTGCGCTGGCGATTATGCGTGAAGATGTGCAGGATGTGAATGCTGCCCTTGCACAAATCAGTGAATGGACAAATACGCCGTATGAAGAAGTTTTAAACATATATAATAAAAATAAAGTTTATGCCCGTTCTTTTGACCCCATTATTATTAATGAAGTGTCTTTTGAAACAATTGCCGCTATTCAGGGGCAAGTCCATTTATGGCCGGGGATTTATGTCATTCCCAAGGCTCGCAGACATTATCCGCAGAAAGATTTGCTTGCCCACGTTATGGGCTATGTTGCGGAAGCGACGCAGGAAGAACTCAAAAACGATGAACGCCTGAGTCTCGGAGATATTGTTGGCAGACAAGGGCTGGAATATGTTTTGGAAGATACTCTGCGCGGAGTCAAAGGCATGGACGCCATGGAAGTTGACGTCTTTGGGCGTTCTTTGCACCGGGAGATTATCAATGATTCTTCCTCAGGGCAAAATATTTATTTGACTATTGATATAGAGCTGCAAAAAAATATTGAACAGCTCATGCAGGACAATGCAGGCTCTGTTATTGTTATGAACCCTGATACGGGTGCCATTGACGCGCTTGTGACTCTGCCTTCCTATGATAATAATTTATTTGTCACAGGTTTTTCCAAAAAGGAGTGGGACGCTGTCAGAAATCACCCAAGAAATCCTTTGCAGAACAGAACAATCCAAAGTGTTTTCCCGCCTGCTTCAACCTGGAAACTGGTTATGGCAGGGGCATTGCTGGAAAAAGGCGTCAATCCAAAAAGTACAGTCCACTGCAGCGGTGTTTTTAAACTGGGGAATACGCAATTCCGCTGCTGGAGCAAGTTTGGGCACGGTGCTGTGGATTTGAAACATTCTCTTATGTATTCCTGCGATGTGTATTATTATGAAAAATCATTGGAATTAGGCATCGATTATATTTCAGATTTTGCCAAAAAATGCGGTTTTGGCAGAAGAACAGGCATTGAACTGCCCCATGAAGCACGAGGAAATGTGCCAGACAGAGAATGGAAGCTGAAACGGTTTAAAGAACGCTGGCAAAACGGTGATACGGTTAATATGTCCATTGGACAGGGATTTTTGCTTGTAACGCCTATTCAATTAAGTGTGTATATCAGTTCTCTGCTCAACGGCGGCAAATTGCTGAAACCACAGCTCGTTAAAAGAGTAGAACCTGAAATTGTCGGCTATACGCCTATCAGCCCTGAACACTGCAAAATGATTACAGATTATATGTTTGCTACAGCCAATGAACCCCGCGGCACAGCAAGAGTTATCAAAACCGACGGTGTTATTACAGGCGGAAAAACAGGTACTGCGCAGGTTGTAAAAATTAAAATGCAGGGCGACAGACGGGTAAAAAACTATGAAATGGATTTTAAACAGCGTGACCATGCATGGTTTGGAGCGTATGCAGAAAAAGACGGGCGCCGTTATGTCATTGTCACCATGCTGGAACACGGCGGCGGCGGTTCTTCTGCCGCAGGTCCTGTTGTTCGGGATATTATTAAACTTTTATTCCCGCCGGAGAATAAGTAATGAAACTTTTTAATATTCCCAATAAAAAAATGTTCCTTGATATGAATTGGGCATTATTTATTACAACCCTTGTTCTTTTTTTTATTGGATTTGTCAATCTCTATTCAGCCAGCAGTATTCGTTTTGAGGACGGCATTATCCATACTCCTTTTTATGAAAGGCAGCTTATTTGGGGCGGTGTCGGGCTGATTATTTTATTTTTTGTTTCAGTTATTAACTATAAGGTGTTGGAAAATTTTTCTTTGCCTTTTTATTTGTTTGTTCTTATTTTGCTGATTTTAGTGCCGGTGCTTGGCAAAACGGTGTATGGTGCTCAGCGCTGGCTTGATTTGGGATTTTTCAGTATTCAGCCCAGTGAATTTGCAAAGTTTTCTGTGTTGCTGATGGGGGCAAGATATTTGTCAAAAGACGGAGAAACCCTGGGCTGGATACGGTTAGCAAAATTAATGATTATCGGACTTATTCCTTTTGCGCTGATTGCAAAACAACCGGACTTGGGGACTGCTTTGACAATTTTATTTTTGATAGGCGGAATGGCGCTTTTTCATGGCATAAAATGGAAAGTTCTCCGTATTTGTCTGGTGATTATTCCTTTATTAATTCCTTTGAGCTGGTTTGCTTTGCATGATTACCAGCAGGAACGCATTAAAACTTTTTTAGACCCGACCCGTGATCCGAGAGGAGCCGGCTATCATATTATCCAATCTCAAATTGCCATTGGTTCCGGTGAGTTAACAGGAAAAGGGTTTCAAGAAGGAACACAAAGTCAATTACGGTTCTTGCCGGAAAAACATACAGACTTTGCTGTGGCTGTGCTGGGTGAAGAATGGGGCTTTGTGGGCAGCGTCAGTTTGGTGGTAATTTTTTGCTTTTTTTTATTTTCTATTTATAGTACTATCTGTCTTGCAAAAGATCGTTTCAGCAGTACGCTTTGTGCTGGGATTTTCTTTTACTTCTTTTGGCAGGTTATGGTTAATACCGGAATGGTGGTGGGGCTTATGCCCGTTGTTGGAATACCGCTGCCGTTTATCAGCTATGGCGGAACTGCCATGTTGGTGAATTGCATTTTTATCGGAATTGTGCTCAGCGTTTCGATTAATAGATTTGTATTTAAAGCCTAGAGAGGAGAAAGTATAATGGCTAAAGATGATATTAATGCTTTTATGGGAGCAGGGACATTTTTTACAGGAAAATTATCTTTCCAGGGCGCAGTGCGCATTGATGGACAATTTGTCGGTGAAATTGAATCTGACGGTATCCTTATGCTTGGCAAAGATTCAAAAATTGAAGGCACTGTCAATGTCGGGGAAATGAACCTTTCCGGTGCATTTACCGGTGATGTTGTTGCCAAAAGAAATGTAACTATTCACAGAGACGGTGTTTTGAAAGGCAAAGTCCAATGCCCTTCTTTGGTTGTGGAAGACGGCGGTATCTTAGACGGTACAATTCAAATGCTCAGAAATAATGAGCCGGAAGTCCAATAACTTCGTGAATAAATGTACTTTGTTTTATTTATTGACACAAATAAAAAAAAAGTATACTTAAAAAGAACAAATAATTTTGGCTTATGAGAAAGGAATTTGTATGAGTATAAGTCTTGACATTACTTTTTTTATACAACTGATTAACTTTTTTATTTCGTTACTTATTATTAATTCTCTTATTATTAAGCCAATCCGCGGCGTTATTGCCCGCCGTAAGTCCATTATTGACGCTGATAATAAGGATACAGAAAATTTCACCCAAAGAATGAATACATATAATCTTCAATATGAAGAACGTTTGCAGGCTGTTCGTGCGCAAATGGCCAAAGAACGTGATGAATACAAGAAAAGTGCTGAAGATGTCTCCCGCAGCGTACTTGGAAAAGCAAGCGACGAAGCTCGTGCAATTCGTCAGGAATCAACACAAAAAATTCAAAGTGAAAGCCAGCAGGCGCTGCAAACTTTGCAGGCAAATGTTTCTGCTTATTCAAGAGAAGCATTGACAAAAATTTTAGCATAATCACTTTTGAGGAGTGTTTCGTGAAATATTTAAGTTCTTTTGCATTTGTCGTTTTATTCTGTGCTGCTGCTGATTTTGCCTATGCATCTGAAGGTCATGCACTGCCTTGGGGCAACTTTGCATTAAGAGTTTTAAACGCTGCTATTTTTATTGGTATTATTTGGTATGCAGCAGGAAAACTTATTAAAAATTTCCTTGCTAAACATCAGACACAAGTCAAAGAAGAATTGGAAACTGCTAAAGCTTTGAAACAACAGGCTGAACATAATTTATCTCTTGCTGAAGACCGTCTGCGTTCTGTTGAAGTTGAATGCAGTAAACTTCTTCAAGACGGCAAAAAGCAGGCAGAAGCCATTAAATCCGCTATTATTGCCGATGCTGAAAAACAGGCTGAACGCATTATTGAACAAGCCAGACTTGCAGCAGAACAAGATGTCAATGCCGAAGTACAAAAAATTAAAGCACAAATGGCAGAAGAAATTGTCCAAACAATGGAAAAAGAAATTGTGTCACGCTTAGATACGAGCGCTCACAATGCTTTAATAGAAAAATCCTTATCAAAGGTAGTGTTCTCATGATTGGTA